>NZ_LZMM01000047.1:0-11013 GCF_001665945.1 Kocuria sp. ICS0012
GCCCCGATCCCCGCGACCCCGCCGAGCATCCCGTCCCCGCCTCCCCCGACGACGCGCGCGCTGCTGCGGCGACGTCGGACGCCGCCGCAGCAGCGTCCACTGCATCGGACGACGCCGCCGGAGAACCCGCGCCGCGCGGCAGGGTCCCCGAGCCCATCAAGGTCCTGATCGCTGCGGCCTTCGTGATCGCCCTGGGCTACGGGATCGTGGCGCCCGTGCTGCCGCAGTTCGCGGCCAGTTTCGGCGTGGGCGTGGCCGCGGCCTCCGCCGTGATCAGCGCGTTCGCCCTGTGCCGGCTCGTCTTCGCCCCCGCGAGCGGTGCGGTGGTCAACAAGTTGGGTGAGCGGCCCACGTACCTGATCGGGTTGATCGTGGTGGCACTGTCCTCGGCCGCGACCGCGTTCGCGCAGACCTATGGCCAATTGCTGATCTTCCGCGGTCTCGGGGGCATCGGGTCCACGATGTTCACGGTGTCCGCGATGGGCCTGATCGTGAGGTTGGCCCCGCCCACCATGCGCGGGCGGGTCTCCGGGTACTACGCGACCGCGTTCCTGCTGGGCGGCATCCTGGGGCCCGTGCTCGGCGGACTGCTCGCGGGTCTCGGGATGCACGCCCCGTTCCTGATCTACGCCGGCGCTCTGCTGGTCGCCGTGCTCGTGGTGTACCTGCGGCTGAAGGACGAGACGATCGGCGCCAGACGCACTGGCCGGGCCCAGCCGCCCATGCGCGTCCGCGAAGCGCTCGACGCCGGAGCGTACCGTGCCGCGCTCGCGTCCAGCTTCTCCACGGGCTGGACGGCCATGGGCGTACGCGTGGCCCTGGTCCCTCTCCTGGCCGTCCAGGTGGTCGGTGAGGGTCCGGCCGTCGCCGGGCTCGCGCTGGCACTGTTCGCCGTGGGCAACGCCGCGGCCTTGACCGTCACGGGGCGGCTCACCGACCGCGTGGGGCGCAAACCGCTCGTGCTCACGGGCCTGCTCGTGTGCGGCCTCGCGACCATTGGGGTGGGGCTGAGCACGTCCGTGGTGGCGTTCGCCGTACTGTCCCTGCTCTCCGGGGTGGGCTCCGGAACCCTCAACCCGGGGCAGCAAGCCGCCGTGGCGGATGTCATCGGCCCGGATCGAGCGGGCGGCAGAGTACTGTCCCGGTACCAGATGTGCGCGGACGCGGGCCAGATCGCCGGCCCCGTGCTCGCGGGCGCGCTCGCGGACGCCGCCGGTTTCGGCTGGGCCTTTGGGATCTCGGGAGCGCTCATGCTCCTCGCCGCCGTCGCGTGGCTTCCGGTCAGGGACACCCTGCCCCCGGAGTCACGCACCCAGGGCCCCGCCCCCCGACGGAAGTGAGCTCCCGTGGCCGCAACCGAGCGACGTCGTCCCCGTTCCACGGCGGTACTCTTCATGGTCGTTTTCGTGACGATGTTCGTCGCGAACGCGATCCTCACGGAGCTACGGGACCGCGGGATCATCACCACGCCGGTGCTCGTGCTCGCCATGGTGTTCCGTCCCTGACACCGGAAGTGGCCCCGGAGCGGATCCGGGAAACCCTCTCCCATCCCGATACCGAGTTGACTTCTGACGGCACCACGCTGACCGCGAGGATCGGGAGTGACCTGACCTTCCGCCGCCGCGGGGCCGCGCTGTTGCGCCGCGCCCGCGCGGCGACAAGCTGAGCCGTCCCACCCTCGGCGAACGAGCGGCGTCGTCGGCGGAAGACCTCAGCGCAACTGCGAGAGCTGCTGGCCCACGACGAGGCTCACGCCGTCGCCGCGCATCGAGACCCCGTAGAGCGCGTCCGCGATCTCCATGGTGCGTTTCTGGTGGGTCACGATGATCAGCTGCGAGCTCTCCTTGAGCTGCTCGAAGATGGTGAGCAACCGACCCAGATTCCGGTCGTCCAGCGCGGCCTCAACCTCGTCCATGACGTAGAACGGGGACGGCCGGGCCTTGAAGATGGCCACGAGCAACGCGAGTGCCGTCAGGGAGCGCTCGCCGCCGGAGAGCAGGGAGAGCCTCTTGATCTTCTTTCCGGCGGGCCGGGCCTCGACCTCGACCCCCGAGTTGAGCATGTCGTCCGGGTCGGTCAGGCGCAACCGCCCCTCCCCGCCCGGGAACAGGGTCGCGAACACCGAGACGAACTGTTCCGCGGTGTCCCGGTAGGCCTGGGCGAAGACCTCTTCGACGTGCTGGTCCACCTGCCGGATGATGTTGCGCAGATCCGTGCGGGAATTCTTGACGTCCTCGAGTTGGGTGACCAAGAACTTGTGGCGTTCCTCGAGCGCGGCGAACTCCTCGAGCGCGAGCGGGTTGACCTTGCCGAGCGCCTTGAGCTGCTTCTGCGCGCGCTGCAACCGGGTCTCCTGCTCCTCGCGTCGGAACGGGGTCCCGGCATCGGTCATCCGGGGCAGAGCCAGCTGCACGGGCGCGCCGTCCTCCTCGGCGCGCTGGGCCGCCTCGAGCGCTGCGTCCGCGTCCAGGACGGGCAGGTGGGGGCCGTAGTAGTCCACGAGGAAGTCGGGGGTCATCCCCAATTCCTCGAGGGCCGTGGTCTCGAGCCCCTCGAGCCGGGCCCGGCGCTGCGCGAGGTCCAGTTCCGCACGATGCAGCTGTTCGGTAAGTTCGCCGATCCGCCGGGCGAGCTCGTCACGTTCGGAGCGCAATCGCTGCGCGACCTCGTCCAGCCCGGCCCTGCTGGTCTCGATGGCGTCGCGCTGGGCGGCCGCGATCGCCGCGGCGTCGTCGGCGCGTTCCCGGAGATAGCGCGCGGCCTCCGCCACGGCCCGCGCCACGACCGCTTGCACGCGGCGACGCTCCGCACGCCGCGCGGCCTCGGCCTGCGCGACACGTTCGGTACGCGCCGCCCGCGCCTGGGCCTGCGCCCGGGACTCGGCGTGGCGATGTTGTTCCTCGAGCCCGCGCAGCGCGAGCCGCGCCTCGGTCTCGACCTCGCGGGCGGTCCGGGCCTGCTCCTCGGCGCGGTCCTTGGCGGACGCGGCCGCGAGCTGCTCGCGGTCGAGGTCCTCCTCGTCCCCGGTCTCCGCGGCCTCGGCGCGTTCCACGGCCTCGCGCAGCTCCGCATCCCGCTGGGTCAAACGCTGCTGTGCGGTCGCCAGGACACCGCGGCGCCGTTCCAGTTCGGAATCCGCCGACGACGCCGTGGCCTCCGCCCTGCTCGACGCCGCCCCGGCCGCCGCGGCCTCCTGCTGGGCCCGCTGCGCGGCCCGGCCGGTCTCGCGGGCTTCCCGTTCCGCGCCCGCGCGCTGTTCCTCGGCCTCCCGGGCCCGTTCCGCCGCGGTCTCTGCGGCGTCCCGCAAGGTCGCGGTCTTTTCCACCTCGCGGTCGATCAACGCGAGGATCTCGAGGTTGCCGGCCGCTTCCGTGGCTCCGCCCTGGACCCGATGGACGCCGTACACGTCACCGTCGCGGGTGACCACGCGCCACGCGGCGTCGGCCCGCCCGTCCTGCGCCGCGGCGTCGAGGACCGCGAGCGCGGCGGTCGCGTCCGGGGCGAGCACTGTGGTGGCGAGTGCGGCCCGCACCGCGGCCACGACGGCCGCGTGGCCCGTGGTGTCGGATTCCTCCGGGGCCGAGGAGAGGACCTCCGTGGCGCGCACGCACCCCTCGGGCAGCGCTGGACCGGTGACTTCGGTGGCCGCGCCGTCCTCCCGCGCGATCACGAGGTGCACGCGACCCGACCCGGCATCGCGCAACCGCGAGAAGACCCGGGCGGCCGAGGTGTGGGACGCCACGGCGAGCGCGTCGGACCACGGGCCCAGCGCGGCGGCCACGGCACGTTCCCACCCCGGGCTCACGCGCACGGCCCGCGGCACCTCCCCCAGCACGGGGACGACGTCCGCCACCGAGGACGAGCCGTCCGGTTGCCGCACGGACTCGCGCAGGGTCTCGAGGCGCACGGTGTGGGCGTGCAGCGCGCTCGCCGTCTGCTGCCGGTGGTCGTCCGCCTCCCGCGAGCGGGCGCGAGCGGCGTCGGCCGTTTCCTGGGCTTCGCGGGCCCGTTCCCCGAGGCGCTGCGCCTCGACCGCGGTGGCCTCGGCCGTCTCGCGCAGGGACGCGGTGTCCAGACGGGCACTCTCGGCGCGGGTCACGACGTCGGAGAGCTCCCCGCGAACACGCTCCACGTCCGCTTCTGCGGCCGTGAGCGCCGACCGCGCGGCCGTGACCGCCGCGGCGAGCCGGACCTGCCCCGCGCGTCGGTCCGCGGCACGGCGCACGAGCGCGGCCGATTCCTTTTCCGCGTCCCGCGCGGTCGATTCGGCGGCCTCGCGCGCCGCATGCGCACGGTCGAGGTCCTCGCGCGCCCCCGCGACCCGTTCGGCCAGCTGTTCAGCCTCGACGAGTGTCCGGGCGGCCTGTTCCTCGAGGATCTGCGCGTCCCGGTTCGTGGCGGCGGTTTCCTCGGTACTGCCCAGCAGCCGACGGCGCTCCTCGGCCAGCGCCGCCAGCGCCCGGTAGCGGTCGCGCACCGTGCTCAGTTCGTACCAGCTCGTGCGGGCCGCGTTCAGTTCCGGGGTGGTGCGCGCGGCACGGGTCTCGGTCTCCTGCAGCCGCTGGGCGAGATCCGCGGCCGCGGTCTCGAGTTCGGCCTTGCGTTCGCGCGCCGCGCGGCTCGCGTCCTGGTCCGTGTCCATCCCGGCGCGCGCCGCCACGAGATCCTCCGCGAGCAGACGGGCGCGCGCATCACGGACGTCGTACTGGATCCGCTGCGCCTTACGAGCCGTGCGCGCCTGCCGGCCCAGGGGCGTGAGCTGACGCTGGATCTCACCGGTGAGGTCCTCGAGCCGGTCCAGGTTCGCCTGCACCGATTCGAGCTTGCGCAGGGTCTTCTCCTTGCGGCGGCGGTGCTTGAGGATCCCTGAGGCCTCCTCGATGAACCCACGGCGGTCCTCGGGGGTGGCCTGCAGGATCCGGTCCAGCTGCCCCTGCCCCACGATCACGTGCATCTCCCGACCCAGCCCGGAGTCGGAGAGCAGCTCCTGGATGTCCAGCAACCGGCACGAACGGCCGTTGATCGCGTATTCGGAGCCCCCGGAGCGGAACAGCGTGCGCGAGATGGTGACCTCGGAGTATTCGATCGGCAGGGCGCCGTCGGCGTTGTCGATGGTCAGGGACACGTGTGCGCGGCCCAGGGCGGAGCGACCGGAGGTGCCTGCGAAGATGACGTCCTCCATCTTTCCGCCGCGCAGGGACTTGGCGCCCTGCTCCCCCATGACCCACGCGAGGGCGTCCACCACGTTGGACTTACCCGACCCGTTCGGCCCCACGACCGCGGTGACCCCGGGCTCCATGTGGAACGTGGTGGCGGACGCAAAGGACTTGAAACCACGCACGGTAAGGGTCTTCAAATGCACGCGGGGGTCTCCAATGTCGTTGTCGCTTACGCCGCCCCTCGGCGCGCGCACCGGCGGGTGACAGGCGCGCCGACCTGGGCGATCACGAGCGCGGGGGCAGCCCCCGAGTCTACCCGGGGCGGGCCCCGCGGCGGTGTGGGGCGCGTGCGGGGGCTCACACCCGCGGCTCACCGGGGCCGGAACGGCCTGCGCCCGCAGAGAAACGCCACGTACATCCGAAGGGAGCTGTCAGTCGGGACCGTTAGACTGAGCCGGTCCAACCCGCTAGTTCACCCGAGCGCCGAGGCTCTCCTCTCACGATCGATTCCTTGACGGTACGGGTGGCGTCTGATCGAAAGCGCCACATTGACCGGTAACTCCACCATCAGAAACCGAAATGCCGCAGTCCTATCCGTGACCAAGACGGAGGCGGACGTGGTCATCCCGTCTACTCGGTTCGATGAGGAGTTGGCAGAGACCTTCCGGCGGCTGCGCATGCCCAAGGGGCTGCTTGAGCGACTGGCCGGGATCAAGGAACGCCGCGGTTGGGCACCGGGACGCCACTTCACGGACGGCGCCACGGAGGCCGGCCAGGAGGCCCTGCGGCAATCGGGGGTGGCCCCGGAGCAGATCGGGTTGTTCATCAACGCGTCCGTGACCCGCGACAACTTCGAACCCGCCGTGGCCGTGGGCATCCACGACCGGTTGGGCCTGCCGAGCTCCGCGCTGAACTTCGACATGACCAACGCGTGCCTGGGCTTCGTCAATGCCCTCACCGTGGCAGCGTCTATGATCGACGCCGGGGCGATCGAGTACGCCCTGGTGGTCGCCGGTGAAGACCCCTCCCCGTGGCACCACGCAGCGGTGGAACGGTTGCGCGGGGACGACATCACCCGCGAACAGGTGGTGCAGGAGTTCGCCACGCTCACGCTGGGGTGCGGTGCCGCCGCGGCCGTGGTGGGCCCCGCGGACCGCCACCCGAACGGGCACCGCATCGTGGGATCCGTCACGCGCGCGGGCACGGAGTTCAACCACCTGTGCATCGGCGGGGACGACGGCATGTTCACGGACGCCACCGGGCTGCTCAACCACGGGGTGGGCCTCGTGGTCGAGGCGTGGCTCGAGGCCGAGAAGGACGGCTGGCAGTGGCGGGACATGGACTCCTACGTGACCCACCAGGTCTCCAACTCGCACACCAACAAGCTCATCCAGGACATGGGCCTGGACGCGGGCCGTGTCCCCCTCACCTTCCCGTACTGGGGCAACGTGGCCGCCGCGGCCCTGCCCATGACACTCGCGCTCGAGGCCGAGCGGCTCGAACCCGGCCAGCGCGTGCTGTGCCTGGGCGTGGGCTCGGGCCTGAACACGACCCTCATGGAGATCGCTTGGTAGCCCGCCCGTAGCCCCCGGTCACCGCCTCACAGAACGGAGGAGCAACGTGCTCTCCACACCCTCCCCGGAACGCACCACCACGGTGCGTCTACCCTTCACCGACACCCCGCTGCCGGGTGTGGACCCCGCGTGGTCCACCACGGTGAGCGTCCCGACCACGGCGGTCGTGGAACCCGTGCCCGGCAGGAAGCGCCGCTGGCACGTGCTGGACAACGGGGACGCGATCACCGAGGCGGGCCGCAGTCCCCGCGGGATCATCCTGGCGGTGCACGGCAACCCCACGTGGTCCTACCTGTGGCGGGACGTGGTGCGCGCCGGCCAGACGGCCGAGCAGCCGTGGCGCGTGGTGGCCGTGGACCAGCTGGACATGGGCTTCTCCGAGCGCACGGGATTGTTCCGTCGGCTCGAGGACCGCGTCCGGGACCTCGGGGACCTCACGCACGCGCTGGGCATCGACGACGCCGGACTGCCGGTGGTCACCTTGGCCCACGACTGGGGCGGGCTCATCTCCCAGGGCTGGGCGCAGGAACACCCGCAGCTCCACGCGGCGACCATCATGACCAACACCGCCGTTCACCACGACAACGCCGAGCCCATCCCCTCGGCCCTGCGGCTCGCGCTCAACCGCGCCGTGCACGAACCCCTCACCTCCGGGACCACCGCGTTCCTGGACACCACCCTGGCCCTGTGCGATCCCGCCCCGGCCAAGGACCTCAAGAAGGCCTACAAGGCTCCGTACACCTCCCGCGAGCGCCGCGAGGGCATCGCGCACTTCGTCGCCGACATCCCCGCCGAACCGGGCCACCCCTCCAACGCGGCGTACGAGCGCATCGCCGGGCGGATGAGCGCGCGCGAGGTCCCCACGCTGCTGCTGTGGGGCACCAACGATCCCGTGTTCCAGCAGCGTTACCTCGAGGACCTCATGCGGCGGGCGCCCCACGCGGACGTCCACCGCTTCGAAGGCGCCAAGCACCTGCTGCCCGAGGCCCGGGACATCGCCCCAGCGATCCTCACGTGGCTCGGTGAGCGTTTCGGTCAGGACGAGCCCGTGGTGCAGGCCCACCGTGAGCGCCGCGCGCGCGGTCGCGGGGACTTCGTGCCGTTCTTCGCCGAACTCGACGCACGACGCCGCGACGCCTCCCCCGCCGTCGTGGACATGGGACCCGTCATGGGAACCGTGGACGGTTCCGCACCGGCGCTCAACGTGGAACGCACCGTGACCTGGGCCCAGCTGAGCACGTCCGTGGACCAGCTCGCGGTGGCCCTGCTGCGCACGGGCGTGCGCCCCGGGGACCGTGTGAACCTCATGGTCCCCCCGGGCTCCATGCTCACCACCCTGATCTACTCGTGCCTGCGCATGGGCGCGGTGATCGTGGTCGCGGACCAGGGGCTGGGCCGCAAGGGACTGACCCGGGCGCTGCGCGGTTCGTCCCCCGACTGGTTCATCGGCATCCGCAAGGCCCTCATGGGTGCGCGCGCCCTGGGCTGGCCCGGACGCCGGATCTCCGCGGACCGGCTGGACCCCGTGTCCAAGAAGCTGCTGGGCGTGGAACACACCGTGGCCGAGCTCATGGACTCGGTGACCACCGTGCGCCCGGAGGACATCCCCGCCGTGGACCCGGACGCCGCGGCCGCCGTGCTGTTCACGTCCGGCTCCACCGGACCCGCCAAGGGCGTGGTCTACACCCACCGCCAGATGGCCGGGATGCGCGACACCATCCGGGACACCTACGGGCTGCGGGCCGGAACCGGACTCGTGGCCGGGTTCGCGCCGTTCGCGCTGCTCGGCCCCGCCCTTGGTGCCGCCTCCGTCACACCGGACATGGACGTCACGAGCCCCAAGACGCTCACCGCACAGGCGCTCACCGAAGCTACGATGGCGATCGGCGCCACCGCGGTATTCGCGTCCCCCGCGGCCATCGCCAACGTCCTGGCCACCGCGGACGAGCTGTCCCCCGCCGAGCGTGATGCGCTGGCCCGGGTGGACCTCATGCTCTCCGCCGGAGCGCCGATCCCCGAGGAGCTGCTCGCCCGGTTGCAGGAGCTGATGCCCGCGGCCGAGCTGCACACCCCCTACGGGATGACCGAGGCGTTGCCCCTGACCGACGTCAGCTTGGACGTGATCCGCGCGGCACGGGAGGACGCCCAGAGCGGTGTAGAGGGTGCGGGCCGCGGCGTGTGTGTGGGCACCCCGGTCGAGGGAGCGCAGCTCGGCGTATTGCCGCTGCGCTCGGACGGCTCCGTCTCCCCCGACATCGTGACCACCCCTGGTGTCACCGGCGAGATCGTGGCGCGCGCCCCGCACGCCAAGGACCACTACGACCGGTTGTGGATCACGGAGCGCGCCTCCGACCTGACCCCCGGCTGGCACCGCACCGGGGACGTGGGGCACTTCGACGCCCGTGAGCGGCTGTGGTACGAGGGCCGCCTGGCCCATGTGATCACGATGTCCGACGGGCCGGTGTCTTCCGTCGCGGCGGAGCACGCCGCCCAGACGGTTCCCGGTGTGGGCCGCGTGGCCGTCGTGGGTGTGGGCCCCCGCGGTTCCCAGTCCCCCGTGGCCGTGATCGAAACGGTGCCCCCGGCCGCCAAGCCCCACGTGGCCCCCGCGGATCTGGCCGAGCGCGTGCGCGCCACGATCGATTTCGCGACCGGGCTGGCTGTGAGCGCCGTGCTCGTGATCCCCGAGCAGCCCACGGACATCCGCCACAACTCCAAGATCGACCGCGCCGAATTGAGTGACTGGGCCGAGCAGGCCCTGGCCACCGGAAAGATGAGTGCCCTGTGAGCCACGACCAGACCCCCGCTCCCGACCGCTCCGGCGCCGGCCGCCGCCGCGCCGACGATCACGACGCCGCTGCGCCCGCTCCCGGGGCCACCGCGGCCGGGGCGGCGTCGTCGGCTCCCCGGAACGACGGGAACGCAAGCAATTCCGATGCAAACGCAACGAATGGGGACCGGCAGGACACTGCTCCCGGTGTCGCGCAGATCGCGGATCCCGAGCGTGGCGGCGCCACCGCGACCCAGGGTGAGCTGACCGGGGACGGCCGCACCGTGCTGGTGACCGGCGCGTCAGGGATGCTCGGTGGGGACGTCGCCCGCGTCCTGCTCTCGCGCGGCTGGCGCGTGCGCGTCTTCCAGCGGGGTCACGCATCCGTGGCCGAGCGCGAAGGCGTCGACGAGGTGCTCGGTTCGGTGACCGATCCCGACGACGTGGCGCGCGCGCTCGACGGCGTGGACGACGTCATCCACCTCGCGGCCAAGGTCTCCTTCACCGGGGACTGGGAGGACTTCGTGCGGGTCAACGTGACCGGGACGCGTGTGCTGCTGTGCCAGGCGCAGAACGCCGGGGTGCAGAACGTGGTCTTCGTGTCCTCGCCGTCCGTGGCCCACGCGGGCGTGTCGATCGAGGGCGCGGGCGCGGAACCCGCGAACCCCCAGACGGCGCGCGGGAACTACGCGCGGTCCAAGGCCGCCGCTGAACTGCTCGGCCTGAGCATGGACGGCCAGCGCGACCTCAAGGTGGCCGCGGTACGTCCGCACATCGTGTGGGGCCCCGGGGACACCCAGCTCGTGGAGCGCGTCGCGGATCGCGCGGCGGCCGGGCGGATGCCGTACCTGGACAACGGTGCGGCCATGATCGACACCACCTACATCGACAACGCGTCCGAGGGCATCGTGCGGGCGCTCGAGCGCATTGACACCGTGCGCGGACGCGCGCTGGTGATCACCAACGGTGAGCCCCGCCCCGTGGGCGAACTCATCGCGCGGATGTGCCGCGCCGCAGGCGCCCCCGCGCCCACGCGCTCGATCCCCGGTGGCGTGGCACGCTTCGCCGGCCGCGTCATCGAGAAGGTCTGGCCGTACCTGCCCGCGAAGTTCCGCGGCGGGGACGGCGAGCCGCCCATGACCGAGTTCCTGGCCGAGCAGCTGTCCACGGCCCACTGGTTCGACCAGCGCGAGACCCGCGAACTGCTGGACTGGACGCCGTCCGTGAGCCTGGACGAGGGCTTCGCGCGGCTCACCGCGTACTACTCCGACAAGCCGCGCCCGCAGCGCAACACGGGATCGGTCGCGGTGTCACGCGTGGTGGAGGTCGCCGACGACCAGCGCACCCGCGCCGAGGACGCCTCGATCGCCCCCGAAGAAGAGAGCGGGACAGGCAACGACCTGCAGATCGTGCGCGCACAGTAGGCGCTGTCGTGGGGGGGGGGGGGGGGGGGGGGGGGGGGGGGGGGGGGGGGGGGGGGGGGGGGGGGGGGGGGGGGGGGGGGGGGGGG
>NZ_LZMM01000048.1:0-29784 GCF_001665945.1 Kocuria sp. ICS0012
GTCCAAAGACACCGTTGGTCTGGGTGGTCATGGTTGGATCTCCTTCGGTCGTGCGGCGTGGCTGTGGCGGGGGCGGGGCGGGGGGGGCCCGCGGCGGCGGGCCCCACGCATCACGGTGTGCGGCGGCTCAGGCGCCCAGCGCCACGAGGCCCGGCAGTTCCTTACCCTCGATGTACTCGAGCGACGCGCCACCCCCCGTGGAGATGTGGCCGAACTGGTCGTCCCGGTATCCCAGGTTGCGCACGGCGGAGGCGGAGTCGCCGCCGCCGATCACGCTCATGGCGTCGGAGTCCACGAGGGCCTGCGCCACGGTCTTGGTGCCGTTGGCGAACGCCGGCATCTCGAACACGCCCACAGGACCGTTCCAGAACACGGTCTTCGCCTCGGCGATCGTGCGCGCGAACAGTTCGGCGGACTCGGGGCCGATGTCCAGGCCCAGGCCGGAGTCACCGATCTTCCCACCCTCGATGTCCGAGACCGGGCGGACCTCGTGCTCGGCGTCCTTGGAGAACTCGGAGGCGTACACAACGTCCACGGGCAGCACGATCTCGGTGCCCGCCTCGGCGGCGCGGTCCAGGTAACCCTTGACGGTGTCGATCTGGTCCTTCTCGAGCAGGGACGAACCCACCGCGTGACCCTGGGCCGCGAGGAACGTGAAGACCATGCCGCCTCCGATGAGCAGCGAGTCCGCCTTACCGATCAGGTTGTCGATCACGGCCAGCTTGTCGGAGACCTTGGACCCACCCATGACCACCACGAACGGGCGCTCGGGATCGGAGATAACCTTGCGCAGGACGTCCACCTCGGTCTTGACCAGGTCACCCAGGTAACCGGGCAGCGCGCGGGCGATGTCGTACACGGAGGCGTGCTTGCGGTGCACGGCCCCGAAGGCGTCATCCACGTACGCACCGTTCTCCCCCGTCAGGGACGCGAGCTCGGCCGCGAACTCCTCCCGCTCGGCGTCGTCCTTGGACGTCTCGCGCGGGTCGAAGCGCACGTTCTCGAGCACGAGGATCTGTCCGTCCTGCAAGGCCTCGGCCTTCTCGTGGGCGTCCTGACCCACCACGTCCGAGGCGACGACGACGTCCGCGTCCGCGAGCTCGGCCAGGCGCGCGGCGGCCGGCTCGATCGAGTACTTGGGGTCCACGGTGCCCTTGGGGCGCCCGAGGTGCGCCATGACGATCAGGCGTGCGCCGGCGTCGGCGAGCTTGGTGAGCACCGGTAAGGACGCGCGCACGCGACCGTCGTCGGTCACGGTGGAACCGTCAAGCGGAACGTTGAGGTCCGAGCGCACGAGCACGCGGCGACCCGCGACCCCCTCTGCCATGAGATCGTCCAGTGACTTGGCCATATCCGTCATCCCTTCCTGTGGTGATGCCGTACTGATGACAATGGCGCCGGTACCCGCGGGCACCGGCGCCACTGAGCGGTCTGACTCAGAGCTTATCCGCTACGTAGGAGACGAAGTCCACGAGACGGAGGGTGTAGCCCCACTCGTTGTCGTACCACGCGATGACCTTGACCTGGTTGTCGATGACCTTGGTCAGGGGCGCGTCGAACACGGTGGAGACGTCGTAGCCCTCGATGTCCTTGGAGACGAGCGCTTCCTCGGAGTACTCGATGATGCCCTTGAAGGGGCCCTCGGCGGCCTGCTTGATCGCGGCGTTCACGGACTCGACCGTGACGTCCTTCTCCACGTCCACGGTGAGGTCCACGAGCGAGCCGGTGGGAACCGGGACGCGCACGGCGAAGCCGTCCAGCTTGCCCTTGAGCTCGGGCAGCACGAGGCCCACGGCGGCGGCGGCACCGGTGGTCGTGGGGATCATGCTCAGCGCGGCGGCGCGGGCGCGGCGCAGGTCCTTGTGCGGGGCGTCGTGCAGGCGCTGGTCACCCGTGTAGGCGTGGATCGTGGTCATGAGACCGCGCTCGATGCCGAACTCGTCGTTGATGACCTTGGCCAGCGGCGCGAGGCAGTTGGTGGTGCAGGACGCGGCGGAGACCAGGTTCATGCTGGCCGAGTCGTAGGATTCGTGGTTCACGCCGTAGACGAACGTGCCGTCCACTTCCTTGCCCGGTGCGGAGAGCACGACCTTCTTGGCACCGGCGTCCAGGTGCGCCTGCATCTTGGGGCCGGTCGTGAACCTGCCCGTGCACTCGATCACAATGTCCACGCCGAGCTCGCCCCAGGGCAGCTTGGAGGGATCGGCCTCGGCCAGGAACTTCACCTGGTGGCCGTTCACGGTCATCATGTCACCGTCCAGGGTGACGTCCGCGCCGAGCCGGCCCATGACGGAGTCGAACTCGAACAGGTGCTTCAAGGTCTCCGGATCCGTGAGGTCGTTCACCGCGACCAACTCGATGTCGTGGCCGTGCTCGGTGTACAGGGCCCGCGCGAAGCAGCGTCCGATCCGTCCGAAACCGTTGATGCCAACCTTGACTGTCACTGCGATCTCCTCTGTCTGTCGGGGGTTGGCGGGTACCGGTCCGTCGAGATGTGGGATCCAAACCAAACGGTAGAACTCCCACACTCTGTTCTCGACGTCGTCCGAGGCCCGCCGGGTCTTCCGGTCCTATTCTACCGAGAACTCACGCGGTTCGACAGGGGCTCGACGCACATTCAGGCGACTCCCCCGTAAACCCCACAAAAACCCACAGCACCGGCGTGTTGCCCGCGGGTGCTACTATGCGCGGCGCTGTTCCGACCCAGCGTGCGCGGCGAACTCGGCGGTCGTGGCCACACCCAGTTCCTCGGCACGGCGGTCCGCCATGGCGAGCAGTCGGCGGATCCGCCCGGCGATCGCGTCCTTGGTCAGGGGCGGGTCCGACAACCGACCCAGCTCGTCCAGGCTCGCCTGCTTGTTGGCGACCCGGAGCCGGCCGGCGGCCCGCAGATGCTCCGGGGCGTCGTCCCCGAGCAGGTCCAGGGCACGCTCGACCTTGGCCCCCGCCGTGACCGCGGCCTGCGCGGAGCGGCGCAGGTTGGCGTCGTCGAAGTTCGCGAGCCGGTTGGCCGTGGCGCGGACCTCCTTGCGCATACGGCGGTCCTCCCACTGCAGCAGCGCGCGGTGCGCGCCCAGGCGCGTGAGCAGCGTGGCGATCGTGTCCCCGTCGCGCACGACGACGCGGTCCGCCCCGCGCACCTGCCGCGCCTTGGCGAGCACGTCCAGCCGACGCGCGGAACCCACGAGCGCGAGCGCTGCCTCGGGACCGGGGCACGTGAATTCCATCGCCGCGGCCCGCCCCGGTTCGGTGAGCGAACCGTGGGCCAGGAAGGCACCTCGGATCACGGCGGCGGACTCCTCGACGCTGCCGTTGACTACGGTGGGCGGCAGACCGCGCACGGGACGACCGTGGGCGTCCAGCAACCCGGTGCGCCGGGCCAGCGCCTCACCGTCGCGGGCAACCCGCACGACCCACGTACGGTCCCGGCGCAGACCACCGCCGCTGATCACCCCGAGCTCGCACTCGTGGCCGAAGACCTCCCCCACGGCGCGTGCCGCGCGGCGCGCGACCGATTCGGTGTCCAGCTCCGCCTGCACCACGATTCGCCCGCCCACGATGTGCAGCCCGCCCGCGAAGCGCAATAGCGCCGAGAGCTCCGCCGCGCGCACCGCAGACTTGCGCACCTGCAGGTGCGAGAGTTCTTCCTTGACCGAAGCGGTCAATGCCATGGTTGTCGATCTCCTTGCCGAGTACGTGTGCTGCGCGGCGGGGGCTCCCGCTCAGCGCTGCGCGTTCATGATCTGCTGGTAGGCCGCGGCCAGTTTGAAGGGGTTGTGCACCGAACTGCCGCTCGTGTCCCGCAGCGAGTCCCAGTGCACGACGGCGCCGAGCTGGGCGGCCGCCGCCTCGACGTCCTTGGGGGACTCCGCGGCGGACGGGTCCGCGAGCACCACGTCCAGGCGCAGGTCCGGGGCGTAGCGCTTGAGCACGCGCAGCTGGTCCCCCGATCCCATGCTGAGGGTCTCGGAATCCCGGGAGAGGTTCAGCGTGACGAGACGCTTGGCCGGGGACCGGCAGATCGCGTCCCGCAGTTCGGACAGCAACAGGTGCGGCAGTACGGAGGTGTGCCACGACCCGGGACCGAGCACGACCCACGCGGCCTCCTCGATCGCGGTGACGGCCTCCGGGCACGCGGGGGCGTCCGCCGGGGACAGGCGCACGTTGCACACGTCCGCCTCCTTGGCGAGCCGTGACTGGCCCGTGACGGTGCGCGTAATCTTCTCCGGGGGGCACTCCTGCGTGGGATTGCTCCCGGGCGAGACATCCCCCTCGATCACGAGCGGGAGGCAACTCATGGGTAGCACCTGGCCGCGCGCACCCAGCAGCGCACCGGCCCAGCGCAGTCCCTCCACGGGGTCGCCGAGCAGCTCCCACAACGTTACGATCAGCAGGTTCCCCAGGGCGTGGTTGTCCAGACCCTCGTCCGGGTGGGTCTTGATGCTGAACCGGTGCTGCATCACGTCGCTCCACGTGCGACCCCATTGGGAGTCGTCGCACAGCGCCGCCAGCGCCATCCGCAGATCGCCGGGCGGCAGGACGCCCAGGTCGTTGCGCAGTCGACCGGACGATCCGCCGTCGTCCGCGACCGTGACCACGGCTGTGAGGGCCGGCGCCAACAGACGCAGGGCGGACAGGCTCGCGGACAACCCGTGACCGCCACCCAGGGCGACCACGGAATCGGCATCCGTCAGGGACGCGCGCGCGGAGGCGTCCAACGAGTGGTAGGGGTCCACGTCGCGTCGGCTGCTCAGCGGCAATCGGGGCAACGCACCCGTCGTAGGAAAGTTAGTCATGGAATCCGTAATTTCTGGGGGCGGGACTACTCTCGGCCCAGGTCCCGGTGCTGGATGTTGACGGTCACGCGGGGGGACTTGCTGAGCCGCCGCGCGACCTCCTCGGTGATCGCCACGGAACGGTGCTTGCCTCCCGTGCACCCGATGGCGATGCTCGCGTAGTGCTTGTTCTCGGTGCGGTAGCCGGCGAACACCGGTTCGAGCATGGCCACGAAGCGGTCCACGAAGGTCGGCGTGCCGTGGTGGCCGAAGACGTAGTCCCGTACCTCGGGGTCCTTGCCCGTGCGCGGGCGCAACGCGGGGACCCAGTGGGGATTGGGGATGAAACGCACGTCCGCGAGGAAGTTCGCGTCCGCGGGCACGCCGTACTTGAACCCGAAGCTCATGACCGTGAGCCGCAGCACCACCGGACCGCTCGTGGAGAACATGTCCGCGACGGCCTTGGTCAGCGCGTGCACGTTGAAGGACGAGGTGTCCAGCACGGAGTCGGCGGTCTCGCGCAGATCGCGCAACAGCTCGCGCTCGGCGCGGATCCCGTCCAGGATCCGGCCGCCCGCCTGCAGGGGGTGGGGGCGGCGCTGGAGCTCGTAGCGCGAGACGATCACCTCGTCCGAGGCCTCGAGGAACAGCACCGAGAACTCCACGCCCGAGCGTTCGAGCGCGGCGAGGGTCTCACGCATGTCGTTGAACAGTGCCTTGCCACGCACGTCGATCACCACGGCGAGCTTGGGCAGGGTCTGCGGGGTCCGCGACACGAGGTCCGCCAGCGTCCCGAGCATCTGCGGGGGCAGGTTGTCCACGACATACCACCCGAGGTCCTCGAGCGCGTTGGCCGCCGTGGAGCGACCCGCCCCGGACATCCCGGTCACGATCAGCAACTCCGCCGTGGGGGGCTTAACCGGTTCCAGGGTGGAGGGCGTGGCTTCCGGGGGTGGGCTGCTCATGTGGTCACGGACCGCCTGATCTTCCGACTGCAGGGTTCGTTTCCAGGGTAGACCAGTTTCAGTCGAGCAGTTCGCCCGTCTCGGTATCCACAGCCGGCTCCCGGGCCTCGGTGCCGCCCCCGAGGGTCTGCGCGACCTTGGTGGCCAACGCGGGCCCGAAGCCCTTGACCTCGAGGATCTCCTCCGCGGTGGCGGCGCGCAGTTTCTTGACCGAGCCGAAGTGCTTGAGCAGGGCCTTCTGCTTGGCCGGGCCCAGCCCAGGCACGTCGTCGAGCGCGGAGACCGTCATGGCTTTGGAGCGCTTCTGCCGGTGGAACGTGATCGCGAAACGATGGGCCTCGTCGCGCACGCGCTGCATGAGGAACAACCCTTCCGAGGCGCGGGGCAGGATGACCGGGAACTCGTCGTCGGGCACCCACACCTCCTCGAGCCGCTTGGCCAGACCCACCACGTGGACGTCGTCCACGCCGAGGTCGTCCAGGGCGCGCTGGGCCGCCGCGACCTGGGGCGGGCCGCCGTCCACGATCACGAGATTGGGGGGATACGCGAAGGCGCGCGCGGGCGCGTCGTCGGCGTCCGGGGCCACCTCCCCGCTGTGCACGCCCTTCTCCGCGGCGCGGCGCTGCTGTTCGAGGTGGCGGGAGAACCGGCGGTGGATGACGTCGTACATGGACGCGGTGTCGTCCCGTGCGGCGTCGCCAGTGATCGAGAACTTGCGGTACTCCGACTTGCGCGGCAGACCGTCCTCGAACACGACCATGGACGCGACCACATTGGTGCCCTGGACGTGGGAGATGTCGTAGCACTCGATGCGCATGAGGGCGTCCGGGAGGTCCAGGGCCTCCTGCAACTGCTGCAGGGACGCCGAGCGCGTGGTCAGGTCCCCCGCGCGGCGGGACTTGTGCAGGGCCAGCGCCTGGCGCGCGTTCTCCGCGACGGTCTCGAGCAGCTGCGCCTTGTCACCGCGCTGGGGCCGTTGGATGGCCACCTGGGAACCGCGCAGCTCACTGAGCCAGTTGCGCAGCTCGTCCGCCTCGTCCGGTTCCGCGGACACGTACACCGTGCGCGGGATCGTGTCCTGGCGGTACGCGAGCTCGGACGTGCGGCGGTGCTTGGCGACCACGTCCGTGCTCCCGCCTGCGGTCTGTTTCCTGCGGGCCGACGGCGCGGGGGCCAGTTCCGATTGCGCCTCGCCGTAGACCTGTTGCAACAGGTGGGTCATGAGCTGGGCGGTTGTGACGTCCTCGACCTTCTCGGTGATCCACCCGCGCTGACCCCGGATCCGGCCACCACGCACGTAGAACACCTGGACCGCGGCCTCGAGCTCGTCCTCGGCAATCGCGAAGAAGTCCGCGTCCGTGGTGTCCGCGAGCACCACCGTGTTGCGCTCGAAAGCCCGTTCGAGCGCGCCGACGTCGTCGCGGCGTGCCGCAGCGGTCTCGAAGTCCATACGCTCGGCGGCCTCGTTCATTTGCCGCGTGAGCTCCCGGATGTACGGCTTGGCGTGCCCGGCCATGAAGCGGCACAGGTCGTCGGCGAGCCGGCGGTGGTCCTCGCGGGAGATCTCCCCCACGCACGGCGCCGAGCACTTGTCGATGTAACCCAGCAGGCACGGGCGGCCACTGCGCTCGGCGCGCTGGAACACACCCTTGGTGCACGTGCGCACGGGGAAGACCCGCAACAGGGCGTCCAGGGTGTCCCGGATGGCCCACGCCTGGGAATAGGGGCCGAAGTAGCGGTTGCCCGGTTTCTTCTCCCCGCGTGTGACCATCGCCCGCGGGACGTCCTCGGACATCGTGACCGCCAGGTACGGATAGGACTTGTCGTCCCGGTAGGCGATGTTGAACCGGGGCGCGAACTCTTTGATCCACGTGTACTCGAGCTGCAGGGACTCGAACTCCGAGCCCACCACGGTCCACTGCACCGCCGCGGCCGTGGTGACCATGGTGCGGGTCTTGGGCGCGAGCTGGTGCAGGGGCGCGAAGTAGGACGAGAGCCGGTTGCGCAGGTTCTTGGCCTTGCCCACGTAGATCACACGGCCGTGTTCGTCCCGGAACCGGTAGACCCCCGGATTGGTGGGGATGTCCTGTCGGGCCGGTCTGTAGCTCGCCGGGTCAGCCACGCCCGGCGTCCCTCTGCACGGACGGGGACACGTTGTACACGTCCTTGCGCGGTTGCCCGGATAGTCCCGCGATCGTGGTCATGATCTGCTCCACGTGGGTCTTGCGCAGCTTGCCCGTCTGATGCCCGTGGGACTCCGGTGTGGGGATGGGCTCCCCCACGTGCATCTCGAACTTGGCGGGGCGGATCATGGTAGCCCCGGGCGGTTGCAACCGCTGGGTGCCGATCAGCCCCACGGGCACCACCGGGGCGCCCGTGACGTAGGCCAGGTAGGCCACGCCGGAGTGCCCGCGGTACAGGTAACCGTCCCGGGAGCGCGTGCCCTCCGGGTAGATCCCGAACACGTTGCCCTGCTTGAGGTGTTCCACGGCAGGATCCAGGGCCGCCACGGACTCGCTCTGCTGACCGCGGGTCACGGGGATGATGTCGATGAACTCGAAGGCCTCGCGCATGAGCTTGCCCTTGATCCCGGGGCTGTTGACGTACTCCGCCTTGGCGATGAACTTGACCCGGCGGGGCATGAACGCGGAGATGATGACCGAGTCCAGGAAGGACAGGTGGTTGGACGCGATGATCACGGGGCCGTCCTGCGGGAGGTTCTCCAGACCCGTGATCACGGGACGACACAGCAGCCTCAGGGCGCGCGCCACCGAGGCCTTGGTCAGGTCGTATTTCGTGATCACTGCTCGCTCCCCTACCGGTCCGTGTATTGCTGGAGCAAGTGTGCCAAATCCCCGGGCTCACGAGCGACAGCGGCACACACGTCCCGCAGTTCCCCGAGTTGCGCGAAGCCCCATCCTGCGCCCAGGCAGTCGATGCCGTGGCTGCGGGCACCGTCGGCGTCGTAGCTGCGGTCCCCGATCATCACGGTGCGTGCGGGGTCCGGGGGCAGCGCACCCATGCGCCGCAGCGCCTCCCCGATGATCGCGGGCTTGTCGTGCAGCCGCCCGGACCCGCTCGGTTGCGCGAGATCGTCCGCGGCGCCGCTCACGGTCTCGAAGTACTCGTCCAGCCCGAAACGCGACACGACCTCCACGGCGATGTGTTCGGGCTTCTGGGTGGCCACGGCCTGACGCACGCCGCGCTCGCGCAGCGACCCCAGCACCTCGCGGACACCCGGATAGACGCGCGAGCGGTCCAGGCCCTCCGCGAGGTACCCGGCACGGTACACCGCGGCGACCTCCGCGATCCGGTCCTCGGGGACGTCCGTGAACCGGCGCAGGGACTCCCCGATCGGCGGTCCCACGAAGCGCCCGAGGTTCTCGGGCACGGCGAAGCCGCACGAGCGCAGGGCGCCGGCGATCCCGTCTGTGATGGCCCCGGCGGGATCCAGGACCGTGCCGTCCAGGTCCCACAGGACGATGGGGCTCTGGACGCTCATGCCCGGTCCCCCACCGCGGCCTCGGCGCGCTGCCGGTTCTCCTGCGTCCCGTCGGCCGGTTCCGCGTCTCCCGGGGCCTCCGCGCCGTCCGCGGTGTTGCCCGGGTCCGCAGCGTCCCCCGGGCGCGCGGCCTCGCCGGAACTCGCAGTGCCGTCCGCGTCGCTGCGGTGGGCGGCCTCCCTGGCGGCGGAGTGCTCGAGCACCTCGCGTACGAACTGCCCCGTGAAGCTGTCCTTGTTGCGAGCGACCTGCTCCGGGGTGCCCTGTGCCACGACCGTGCCACCGCCGGATCCCCCGTTGGGGCCCAGGTCCACGATCCAGTCCGCCGACTTCACGACGTCCAGGTTGTGCTCGATGGTCATGACGCTGTTGCCCTTGTCGACCAGGCTCTGCAGCACCATGAGCAGCTTGCGGATGTCCTCGAAGTGCAGACCCGTGGTGGGCTCGTCCAGGACGTAGATCGTGCGCCCGTTGGAACGCTTCTGCAGTTCCGCGGCGAGCTTGACGCGCTGAGCCTCACCGCCGGAGAGCGTGGTGGCGGGCTGACCCAGCCGCACGTACCCGAGGCCCACCTCCACGAGCGTGGTGAGGTAGCGCGCGATCGCGGTGAACGGCGCGAAGAACTCCGCCGCCTCCTCGATGGGCATGTCCAGGACCTCCGCGATGTTCTTGCCCTTGTAGTGCACCTCGAGGGTCTCGCGGTTGTAGCGCGCGCCCTTGCACACCTCGCACGGGACGTAGACGTCCGGCAGGAAGTTCATCTCGATCTTCAGCGTCCCGTCACCCGAGCATGCCTCGCAGCGCCCGCCCTTGACGTTGAACGAGAACCGGCCTTGCTGGTAGCCGCGGACCTTGGCCTCTTGGGTCTCCGCAAACAGCTTGCGGATCCTGTCGAACACGCCCGTGTACGTGGCCGGGTTGGAGCGCGGGGTGCGCCCGATGGGGCTCTGGTCCACGTGCACGACCTTGTCCAGGTGTTCCAGACCGTCGATGCGCTTGTGCCGACCGGGCACCTGCTTGGCGCCGTTGAGCTGATTGGCCAGGCTCGTGTAGAGGATGTCGTTGACGAGCGTGGACTTCCCCGAACCGGAGACGCCCGTGACGGCCACGAAGACCCCGAGCGGGAAGTCCACCGTGAGGTTCTGCAGGTTGTTCTCCCGCGCACCCACGACCGTGAGCTGCCGCTTCTTGTCCACGGGACGCCGCGTCGTGGGGACTTCGATCAGCTTGCGGCCGGTGAGGTAGTCGGCCGTGATGGACCGGCGGTTCTCGAGCAGCTGGTCGTAGGTCCCGGAGTGGACCACGTCCCCACCGTGCACGCCCGCGCCCGGGCCCACGTCCACGATCCAGTCGGCCTCGCGCATGGTGTCCTCGTCGTGCTCGACCACGATGAGGGTGTTGCCCATGTCCCGCAAGCGCAGCAGGGTGTCGATGAGTCGGCGGTTGTCGCGCTGGTGCAGCCCGATGGACGGCTCGTCCAGGACGTAGAGCACGCCCACGAGCCCCGCACCGATCTGGGTGGCGAGCCGGATGCGTTGTGCCTCCCCGCCGGACAGCGTGGCCGCGGCCCGCTCCAGGTTGAGGTAGTCCAGCCCGACGTCGATCAGGAACGTCAGGCGCGCGATGATCTCCTTGAGCACCTGGTCACCGATCCTGGCCTCGCGGGTGTCAAGGTCCAGCTGCTGGAAGAACGCGAGGGAATCGCGCATGGGCAGGCGTGTGGCCTCGGCGATGTTCTTCCCGCCCACGGTGACCCCCAGGATCGTGGGGTTCAGCCGCGCGCCCCCGCACTCGGGGCACGCCACCTGGCGCATGTACTGCTCGTAGCGGTCCTTGGCGTGATCGGACTCGGTCTCCTCGTGCTTGCGCTTGATATAGCCGAACACGCCCTCGAAGCCCTGCGTATACCGGCGCTCGCGGCCCCACCGGTTGCGGTAGGCCACGGTGACCTTGTAGTCCTTGCCGTGCAGGATGGCCTTGCGTGCCTTGGCCGGCAGGTCCTTCCACGGGGTCACGAGGTCGAATCCGGCCTCCTCCCCGAGTCCGGCGAGCAAGCGGTTCCAGTAGTCACTCGTGGCTTTGCCCAGGGACCACGGCGCGATGGCGCCCTCCACGAGGGACAGGTCCGGGTTGGGAACCACGAGGTCCTCGTCCACCTCGAGGCGCGAACCGATGCCGTCGCACTCGGGGCACGCGCCGAACGGGGCGTTGAACGAGAACGAGCGCGGCTCGATCTCGTCCGTCTGCAGCTCGTGCTCGTTGGGGCACGCGAGGTTCTCGGAAAACGTGCGGCGGGTCTCGTGCCACGGGGACTGCTCGCCCTCACGGGTCACGAGCTCGATGACCACGCGTCCGTCCGCGAGGTTCAGGGCGGTCTCGACCGAGTCGGTGAGCCGCTGCCGGGCGTCCGGCTTGGCCGTGAGGCGGTCCACGACCACGTCGATCGTGTGCTTGTACTGCTTCTTGAGCTTGGGCGCGTTCTCGAGCTGAACGGTCTCGCCGTCCACGACGGCGCGCGCGTATCCCTGGGTGCTCAGCTGCTGGAACAGGTCCTGGAACTCGCCCTTGCGACCCTTGACCACGGGGGCGAGCACCATGAACCGGGTGCGCTCGGGCAGCTCGAGCAGCTGGTCCACGATCTGCTGGGGCGTCTGCTTGGTGATGGGCTCACCGCACACCGGGCAGTGCGGGTGGCCGATCCGCGCCCACAGCAGACGCATGTAGTCGTAGATCTCGGTGATCGTGCCCACCGTGGAGCGCGGGTTGCGCGAGGTGGACTTCTGGTCGATGGACACCGCCGGGGACAGCCCCTCGATGAAGTCCACGTCCGGCTTGTCCACGCGGCCCAGGAACATCCGGGCGTAGGAGGACAGCGACTCCACGTAGCGGCGCTGACCCTCGGCGAAGATGGTGTCGAAGGCCAGGGAGGACTTCCCGGACCCGGACAGCCCCGTGAACACGACCATGGAATCGCGGGGGATGGTCAGATCCACGTTCTTGAGGTTGTGCTCGCGGGCACCCTGCACCACGATCTCGGTCAGGTCCGAGACACCGGAGGCGCGGGTGCGCGGGGCACGGTCGTGGGCCACTCGTTCCGCGAGCACGGAGCTCGACGAACGGTCACTGGGGGTTCGGCGGGTTTGCTCAGACACGGCAGTCACTCTATTACCAGCCACCGACACGACGAGCGGGTCCAGGGACGAATCAGCGCAGCGCGCAATGCGACCTCCCGGCCGGATCGCGCGCTGCACCGTCGTCCGTCGTGTCCCCTGCGAGTGGACAACTCATTCGGCAGCGGGGCACCCTACTCGGCCCGGTGCCGAGGGTGGGGATGCGGGTGCGCGGTCCCCGCGGAGTCGGGCTCGACCGGCGCGGCGTGGGCCCCGCGGGCCGAACGCGCCGTCTCCTCGGCGCGCTCGCCGTGGGAGCGCCGCAGCCCGGAGGCCTTGGGATCGACCACGGGCAGTTCACCGGTCTCCGCGTGCTGCATGCGCAGCCCGGCCGCTTCCACGGGGTTGACGCGCTTGGTCACCATGGTGATCTCACCCGTCTCCGGGTCCACCTCCGCGACGTCCACCGTGGTGCGCAGCGGCACCTCCTTCATGAGCAGCACGCACACCAGGGTTACCAGCGATGCGATCCCGGCCACGAGGAAGAGCAACCCGGTCCCGGTGCCGTACGCCTCACGAATGGCCTCCAGCACTGCCGGGGGCAGCCCCGCGAGGTCGATCGACGCGGCGTCGGGCGTTTGGTGGGCATCCAGACCGTGGTCCGCGGCAAACTGGGACATCTCGCTCGAGAGGTGACGCGTGAGCAGTGCCCCGAACAGAGACACCGCCACGGCGCCACCCACGGTGCGGAAGAATGCGACCGCGGAGGACGCGGAGCCCATGTCCTTCAGGCCCACGGTATTCTGCACGGCGAGCACGAGGTTCTGGTTCAGCGTGCCCACGCCCAGACCCACGAGGCAGATGAAGATGCCCACGAGCCACGCGGGCGTCGCGTGGGTCAGCTGGGACGCCAGGAACAGACCGATCACGAGGATTACCGCGCCCGCGATCAACACCCGCTTCCACCGGCCGAAACGCGTGATGAGCTGGCCTGCGACCATGGAGCCCAGGAACGATCCCACGACCTGCGGGAGCATGAGCAGCCCGGATTCGGTGGGTGTGTAGCCCTGGCCCAGCTGGAAGTACTGACCCAGGTACGTCGTGGACGCGAACATGGCGCCACCCGTGGCGATCGCCGCGATGATCGCGAGCACGGTGGTGCGCTCGGTGACCACGTGCAGGGGCATGGTCGGTTCGCTCGCGCGTCGCTCCACCAGGATGAACGCCAAGGTGCTGAGCACGCCCACCACGATCAGCAGGATGGACTCCCACGAACCCCAGTCGAAGAGCTTGCCCGCGAAGGACACCCACAACAGCAGGGAGGACGTGGCCACCGCGAGCAGGGCCATACCCAGGAAGTCCACTGTGGGCGCCGTCTCACGCGTGGTCTCGGGCAGGTGCAGCGTGCGCACGATCAGCACGGCCGCGAGGATCGACAGCGGCACGGGGATCAGGAAGCACCAGCGCCACCCGAACGCGTCCACGATGAGCCCGCCCAGGAGCGGGCCCACCGACGTGGCCACGGCCATGACCGCGCCCATGTACCCGGCGTACCGGCCGCGCTCGCGCGGCGGGATGATCGTGCCCAGGATCGTCTGGGCCAGCGCCATCAGGCCGCCCATACCCACGCCCTGGATCACGCGCGCCACCACGAGCATGGTGATGGATCCCGCGAGACCCGCGGCGGCGGAACCGATCACGAAGATCGCGATGGCCATGAGCAGCAGCTTTTTCTTGTCGAAAAGGTCCGCGAGCTTGCCCCACATGGGGGTCGTGACGGCGTTGGCCAACAGGGTGCCCGTGACCGTCCAGGACAGTGCCGTCTGGTCTCCGCCCAGGTCCGCCATGATGACGGGCAGTGCCGTGCCGATGATGGTCAGGGTGACCATGGCCATGAAGAACGCGGCCAGGATGCCGGTCAACGCCCGCAGGACGTCCCGATGCTCCTGGTCGCTCGTTCGCGTAGTACGTGCCTTACCGCGCGTGTCCTGGGCTGCCGTCACGGGCTGTTCTCCTTTGCGCGACCGGGGTCACCGGACGCCGTGGGGTGCGGGGATCCGGGCTGCGCCCCGGGCTCCGGCGCGATCGTGGCCGCCGTGACCCGGGACATGCCCAGTGATGTCAGGAAGAGTTCGGTGAGCCGGTTGAGGTCCACGCGTGTGCGTTCTGCCTCGTCCTCGCCCAGGTCGCCCAGACGGGCGACGAGGGTCTCGGCGTCCGCGCGCAGGTTCGCCTCGAGGGCCTTGCGACCCTCGGCGGTGATCTCCACGATCTGCGCGCGTCCGTCCTCGAGATCCCGTGTGCGGGTCACGTACCCCAGGTGTTCGAGGGCGCTCAGGTGTCGGCTCATCCCTGAAGCCCCGAGGCCGGACTCGGCCACGATGTCCTTTGCCCGGCGTCCGGGCACGCACGCGAGATAGCTCAGGATGTTGGTGTGCACCATGGACAGTTCCCGGTGCAGCGCCGCTGCCTTGAGCACCTTGCGGGTCACGCGTTGCAGCTCGAACAAGTCGCGCACGAGCTCCTCGGCGGTCGCGTGTGACACGCCCATCCACTCCCCCGTTCCTCGGGTGCCGGGCCCGTAGCGCGCGGTCCGCACCCGGTGCGGGCGGTCATGAGTTCATTGCTGCCCACCCGGGCGATCCGCTGGGTTCGCAGGACTCGGCGGTCGACGCCGCTCGGTCGGGCGAGCACGCGGCGCTCGGATGCCGCCAGCTTATTTATTTGCTTCGCGCAACTATATATCTATACGCTCCGGTAGTCCATCACCGGGCGGGTCGTCTGCATTACACGCACCTCCCCACGCGCGGCCGCGTATTAGCCCGGCGTGACTCGGCGGCCTAGAATCGTGGGCATGATCGCTACCCAGACCGAGATCACGGAACTCGCCGACATCACCATCCGCCGCATTTCGGTGAGCGAGATGGACAACAACGTGTACCTCCTCACCTCCAAGGAGCACGGCACGCAGGTGCTCATCGACGCCGCGGACGACGCCCGCGCCATCGCCGGTCTCGTGGCCGCCGGGTCCGGGGACTGCTCCGACTGGGGGAACCTGCAGTTGATCATCACGACCCACTCGCACTGGGACCACGTGCGCGCGCTGGAGTCCGTGGCCTTGCACTCGGAGGCCATGACGGCGTGCGGTGCCGCGGACGAGAACGACATCTCGGTGCCCATGGACCTCACGTTCGAGAACGGGGACACCGCCGAGCTCGACGGTTTCGAGCTGGACATCATCGAGCTGCGCGGGCACACCCCAGGCTCCATCGCGGTGGTGTACCGGGACCCGTCCGGGCCCGCCCACATCTTCTCGGGTGACTCCCTCTTCCCCGGCGGTCTCGGCAAGACGAACTCCCCCGAGGACTTCCAGCAGCTCTACCAGGACGTCACCGAGCGGATCTTCGACGAGTTCCCGGACGACACCGTGATCCACCCGGGCCACGGCGACCCCACGACCCTGGGCGCCGAACGCCCGCACCTGCAGGAGTGGAAAGAACGCGGCTGGTGAGCGCCGCCTCGTCCGGGGCCGCGGCCCCGGCGCGTAACACGGCGGACCGGGCCGCGTACGTCGCCGTCTTGGCCTTCCCCCTGTTGGTGCTCGCGGGCGGGGTGGTCGGATACGCGTTCGCCCCCACGGTGCACCAGGCCGCGGGCTGGACGAATCCCCTGCTGGGTCTCGTGATGTTCGGGATGGGACTCACTCTGCGTCCCGTGGACTTCGCGCTCGTGGCCAAGCGCCCGGTCCCGATCGTCGTGGGTGTGTTGGCCCAGTACGTCCTCATGCCGACCATCGCGCTGCTCGTGACCTGGCTGCTGCGACTGCCCCCGGAGATCGCGGCCGGCGTGATCCTCGTGGGCTGCGCCCCGGGCGGCACGTCCTCCAACGTGGTGTCCTACCTGGCCCGCGGTGACGTGGCCGTGTCCGTGACCATGACGTCCATCTCCACGCTGCTCGCCCCGCTGCTCACCCCGTTCCTCACGCTGTGGCTCGCGGGCGCGTATATGCCGCTCGACGGCCCCGCCATGGCCAAGTCGATCGCCCTGATCGTCCTACTGCCCGTGCTCGCGGGACTCGTGGTGCGCCTCACGCTACCCCGCGCGGTCGAGCGTTTGCTACCCGTGCTGCCGTGGGTGTCGGTACTCGGCATCGCCGTGATCGTGGCGGTCGTGGTCTCTGGCTCGGCGGACAAGATCATCCAGGCGGGACTGCTCGTGCTCGCCGCCGTCGCGATCCACAACGTGCTCGGGTATTTGCTGGGTTACGCGGTCGGCCGGGTAACCGGACAGCCGGCTCCCGTGCGCCGGACCACCGCGGTGGAGGTCGGCATGCAGAACTCCGGACTCGCCGCGGGTCTCGCGGCGCAGTACATGTCCCCGCTCGCGGCCCTGCCCGGCGCGGTGTTCTCGGTGTGGCACAACCTCTCCGGCGCGGTCTTCGCGCTGCTGTGCCGCCGGGCGGATTCGGCCGCGGCGCGGCGCGCGAACATCTGACGACGTCGCGACGTCGTTCCCGTGCACCTCCACAGGACACGCCCGTATGCGTGTCCGCGGGGGCCGATAGGCTGACGGGGATGAAACTCCTCGATTCCCTGGCCCCCGATCTCTCCGCCCCCGGGCACCGGTACCTGCGCGGTGATTTCGCGTCCAACCCCCTGAGCGAGGACGAGATCTACGAGGGGTTCCTCGGCTGGATCGCCTCACGGGACATGGAGCTGTACCCCGCCCAGGACGAAGCCGTGCTGGAGGTCGCCAACGGGTCCAACGTGATCCTCGCGACCCCCACGGGGTCGGGTAAGTCCACCGTGGCCGTGGCCGCGCACTTCGCGGGGCTCGCTCGCGGGGCTCGCTCGTACTACACCGCGCCCATCAAGGCCCTGGTGTCCGAGAAGTTCTTCGACCTGTGCGAGATCTTCGGCGCCGAGAACGTAGGCATGGTCACGGGTGATTCCGCGGTCAACCAGAACGCCCCGATCGTGTGCTGCACCGCGGAGATCCTCGCGAACGTGGCCCTGCGTGAGGGTGCGGACGCGGACCTCGGCGTGGTGATCATGGACGAGTTCCACTTCTACTCCGATCCCCAGCGCGGCTGGGCGTGGCAGGTGCCGCTCATCGAACTGCCCCAGGCGCAGTTCCTGCTCATGAGCGCGACCCTCGGGGACGTCACCCGCATCGAGAACCGCCTGAACGAGACCACGGGCCGTTCCACCGCGCTCGTCTCCTCCGCGGAACGCCCCATCCCCCTGCACCACTACTACTCCGAGCGCCCCGTCCACGAGGAGCTCGAGGAACTGCTCAGCACCCACCAGGCCCCGGTGTACGTGGTGCACTTCTCGCAGCTGCAGGCCGCGGAACAGGCCCAGAACTTGATGTCTGTGGACGTCCTCAGCAAGGACGAGAAGCAGCGCGTGGCGGAGCTGATCAAGGACTTCCGCTTCTCCGCGGGCTTCGGCAAGACGCTCAACCGGCTCGTGCGGCACGGGATCGGGGTGCACCACGCGGGCATGCTGCCCAAGTACCGCCGCCTCGTGGAGCAGCTCGCCCAGACCGGGCTGCTCAAGGTGATCTGCGGGACGGACACCCTAGGCGTGGGGATCAACGTGCCCATTCGCACCGTGCTGATCACGGCGCTGTCCAAGTTCGACGGTCGCCGCACCCGCCGGCTCAGCGCCCGCGAGTTCCACCAGATCGCGGGCCGCGCGGGCCGCGCCGGCTACGACACCGCGGGGACCGTGGTGGTCCAGGCCCCCGAGCACGTCATCGAGAACGAACGCGCCATGGCCAAGGCCCGGGCCAAGCACGGGGACGATCAGAAGAAACTGCGTCAGGTGCCCAAGAAGAAGCCGCCGGAGGGCTTCGTGTCCTGGAGCCGCAAGACGTTCGAGTCGCTCGTGGCCGCCCAGCCCGAACAGCTCACGTCCTCCTTCGCGATCACCCACTCCATGGTCCTGAACATGCTGCAGCGGCCCGGGGACAACATCGGCGCCGGGTACCGCTTGCTCACGAGCGTGGACGAACCACGGCCGCGCCAACGCCTGCTGCTGCGCCAGGCGCTCGCGATCCTCAAGGAACTGCTGCGCGCGGGCGTCGTCGTACGCCTGCCTGAGCCGGACGAGACCGGGCGCCGCTACCGGCTCACGGTCGAGCTGCAGGAGAACTTCGCGCTGAACCAGCCGCTGTCCCCGTTCGCACTGGCCGCGCTCACCCTGCTGGACCCGGAGTCGGAGACGTACGCGCTCGACGTCGTCTCGGTCATCGAGGCCACGCTGGAGAAACCGCGCCAGGTGCTGAACCTGCAGGAGAAGAAGGTCAAGGGCGAGGCGCTCGCGACCATGAAGGCCGACGGCCTCGAGTACATGGAACGCATGCGCGAGTTGGACGAGATCACGTACCCCCAGCCGTTGCGGGAACTGCTCGAGCAGTCGTTCGAGACCTACCGAACCTCCGCCCCGTGGGTCGCACAGTTCGAGCTTTCCCCCAAGTCCGTGGTGCGGGACATGTACGAGCGCGCCATGACGTTCGGGGACTACGTGCAGTTCTACGGTCTCGCCCGCTCCGAGGGCATCCTGCTGCGCTACCTCTCGGACGCGTACAAGGCCCTGCGCCAGACGGTCCCGGTGGACGCCACGACCGAGTCGCTCACCGACCTGGTGGAATGGCTCGGGGAGAGCATCCGCCAGACCGACAACTCCCTGCTGGACGAATGGGAGAAGCTGGCCTCCGGGGAGGAATCCCCCATGGGCACGGGCGCGGACTCCCTCAAGGAACTCGTGGCCGAACAGCCGGAAGGCGTCACCGCGAACCCCCGTGCGTTCCGCGTGATGGTGCGTAATGCCCTGTTCCAGCGCGTGGAACTGTTCGCGCAGGAGAAGGACAAGGTGCTCGGGGCCCTGGACGAGAGAACCGGGTGGGACCGCGACCGCTGGGCGGACGCGATGGACACGTACTTCGACGAGTACGAGGACATCTACACGGACGCCCAGTCCCGCGGGCCGTCTCTGATCCGCATCACCGAGGACCCCGAGGGAATGACCGGGTTCTGGACCGTCACGCAGGTCTTCGACGATCCGGACGGGCACCACGACTGGGGTATCAACGCGCGCGTCGACCTCGCGGCGTCGGACGAGGACGGCTTCCCCGTGGTCCTCGTGGACAACGTGGGTCCCATCACCGACACGAGACGCTGAGCACCGGTTATCCCAGAAGCCATGCATGTGGAGACGCATCATCGGATAATATGCACTTTAGGATGCATAGGGTGAGGAGGAGTTCGTGTTCGCCCTGACGATCGACCGCCGCGATTCCCGCGGCCGCGCCGCCGAGCTGCACATGGGACGGCAGCGCACGGCTCTGCAGGAGGAACTCCCCCGCCCGGTCCTCGATTGGGAGATCAGCGCGGGCGATGAGCTGCAGGCGCTCTACGACGACGCCGCCGCGATCGTCCGCGCGGTCCTCGCGCTCGCCGACGCCGGGCACTGGCACGTGGGCGTGGGCATCGGCGCGGTGGACGACCCCCTGCCGTCGTCCGTGCGCGAAGCTACGGGCGAGGCCTTCGTGGCCGCGCGGGATGCCGTGAACGCCGCGAAGGAGCGCGGCCGTCCGGTCGTGGCCGGCAACGAGTGGGCGCGGCGCGCGGGCAGCGTGGTGGATCTGGTGTGTGCCGTGCGGGCCCGGCGTTCCGAGGCCGGGGCGCAGGCCACGGAACTCGCCGACCGGGGGCTCACGCAACAGGAGATCGCCGAGGGGCTCGGGATCACCCAGTCCTCGGTGTCCCGGCGGCTCAGCGCAGCGCTGTGGCACGAGGAACACACGGTCCACGAGACCCTCGAGGCGTTGTTCCGACTCGCGGACGAGCACTCCCCCTCTGGCCACGCTCCGGACGCCGCGGCCCCCTCAGCGCAGGACGCCACCTCCTCGAAGAACGCCTCCTCGCCGGAGGATGTCGCCTCGAGTGGCGACACCACCTCGGGCGGTGACGCGTGAGCTTCCTGCGCCCGCTCACCACCGCGGTCCTCCCCGCAGCCCTGGTGCTGACCACCGCGATCTGGACCGTGTTCGCGGGGACCGTGCCCCGGGAATGGGCCTATCCCGCGCTGCTGATCGCCGGGGCCCTGTCCGGCGACCCTGTGGTGCGCGGGGTCTTCCGCTTCGCGGACGTCTCCCACGAACGCCTGCGTCCGGCGAAGAGCCCGTGGGACGACTCCGAGGCCACGGCGGAACCCGTGGACCCGCCGCTGCGCGGAGGTCTGGTCATCGGTGCGCTGGAACGCGCCGGCGCCATCGTCTCGCTGCTCACGGGCATGGTCGCCGGGATCGGCGTGGTCGTGGCGATCAAGGGCCTGGCCCGCTACGGCGAGTTCACCAACGCCCAGCAGCGCGAACAGTTCATCATCGGCACCCTCGTGTCCCTGCTATGGGCCGCGTTGTTCGCCGGTGCTGCGCTGTGGTGCACGACGCCGCGGGGCCCGTTCCCAGGATAGGGAACGGGCCCCGCGGACCGGTTCGAGCGGCGTCGTCGTACGCCTCGGGCAGCCGGGTGGCTACCGCGCCGCGGTGGAGCCCCCGCCCGAGGAGTCGCCGCGGGCGGTCCCCGCACCCGGCGTGGCGTCCGCGGCCGCTTCACCCGCCGGAGCGGCCTTGCCCGTGTTGGCCCCCGGGGCGGCCGGGGAGGCGGTGTCGTCGCGGTGGCTCTCTTCGGCAAAGTCCGGGGAAGGGGTCTGCACCCGGCCGGTCTCCTCGAACTCGCGGTGCTGACCCCGGGCGGTCTCGAGCATCTTACGGAACCGAGCGCGGGAATCGATCAGCTCGTTCTTGTGCTTCTCCGAGATCCGCGGGAAACGCTTCTGCAGCCGCGCGAGCTCCCCGGCGATCTTGTGACGCTCCTCGGCGTCCGCGTCCTGCGGGAGAGCCAGGTACTTCTCGGTGAGGTCCTGCGTCTTCTGGATGGTGCGCAGCGCGCGGCCCTTGGGGCTGTACAGCGAGATGAGGACGGTGAGCACGAGCACGGAGATGATCACCGTGAGGGACGTGCCGATCCCAATTTCGGCGACGGCCACGTGCTCGCCGTCGTTGATGAACGGCAGGGTGTTCTCGTGCAGCGCGTGCAGGATGAGCTTCACACCGATGAACGCGAGGATGATGGACAGGCCCCACGAGAGGTAGATCAACCGGTCCAGCAGACCGTCGATCAGGAAGTACAACTGGCGCAGACCCATGAGGGAGAACGCGGTGGCCGTGAACACGATGTACGGCTCCTGCGTGAGGCCGAAGATCGCGGGGATCGAGTCCAGGGCAAAGAGGATGTCCGTGCCACCGATCGCGACCATCACGAGCAGCATGGGGGTCAGCGCGCGCTTGCCGTTGTGCCTCGTGAACAGCTTGTCGCCGTCGTAGTAGTCCGTGGTGTGGAAGACCTTCTTGGCCAGGCGCACCACGATGTTGTTGGCCTCGTCCGACTTGTCGTCCGTGACCTCGCCCTTGATCAGGTTGCCCGCGGTGAAGATCAGGATCAGGCCGAAGAGGTAGAAGACCCACGCGAAGGTGTTGATCGCGGCCGCGCCGATGAAGATGAACACCGTGCGGGCGATCAACGCGAAGATGATGCCGAACAGCAGCACCTTCTGCTGGTCCGCCCGGGGCACCGCGAACGAGCCGATGATGATCAGGAACACGAAGAGGTTGTCCACCGACAACGCCTTCTCCGTGACGTAGCCGCCGTAGTACTCGGCCATGAGCGTGGGGCCGTCCAGCCACAGGATCACGAAGCCGAACAGCAACGCGATGCCCACGTACGCCGCGGACCAAATGGCCGCTTCCTTGATCGACGGTTCGTGCGCCTTACGCACGTGGAAGATGAAGTCGTAGGCCAGCAGGCCCACGATCAGGGCGATCGTGATGCCCCATTGGAAGGATGTGATCTCCACGGAGGGTCTCCTTGTGGGTGAGGTGTACCGCACAAGTCTCTCCCCCACGCGCCGGCCCTCACGCGGAGGACGGGGTGCGGCGTGGTCCGTGCCCGGCCCGGCGACGGCGCCCGACGTACTGACGTGCACGGAAGTGATGGGATACTCCCTTGATCAGGCAAGAGTGTACCGGTTTCCCGGCGTGGAGGCACGCGGTGACGGGCGAGGCCCCACCGGTGCACCGGCGGGGCCTCGTGGCGGATCCGTGAGCGGGCCACGGTGGCGGGCCCTGGACGGGCCCTCGGGCGAGACGCGAACTCAGCGGTTCTCGGTCCGGGCGAGCCGGTGCTGACGCAATCCGTGGGCCCGTTCGAGCAGGTCGTGGTAGCGGGCCTCGGACTCGATGAGCTCGTCCCGGTACTTCTCCTTCACGGTGGGCAGCAGTTCCCGGTACTTGGTCATCTTCTCCGCGGCCTTGACCCGCTCGTCCCGGGGCGCGTCCTCGGGTAGGTCCAGGTAGCGTTCGGCCCAGTCGCGCGCGCCGTTGACGATGCGCACCGCGCGGCCCTTGGGGCTGAACAGCGATGCGAGCACGGTCACGATCAACACCCCCAGGATCACGGCCAGTGAGAACCCGGTGGTCACCTCGACCACGTGCACGGGCTCGCCGTCGTTGATGAACGGCAGGGTGTTCTCGTGCAGGGCGTGCAGGATGAGCTTCACGCCGATGAAGCCCAGGATGATCGCGAGACCCCACGAGAGGTAGATCAACCGGTCCAGCAGACCGTCGATCAGGAAGTACAGCTGACGCAGACCCATGAGGGAGAACGCGGTGGCCGTGAACACGATGTAGGTCTCCTGGGTGAGACCGAAGATCGCGGGAATGGAGTCCAGGGCGAACATGATGTCCGTGAGCCCGATGGCCACCATGACCAGCAGCATGGGGGTCATCACGCGCTTGCCGTCGACCTCGGTGAACAGCTTGTCGCCGTCGTACTCGTCCGTGGTCTTGAGGAAGCGCTTGGCCAGACGAACCATCACGTTGTTGGCCTCGTCTCCCTCGTCCTTGTCCGTGACCTCACCCTTGACCAGGTTGCCCGCGGTGTAGAGCAGGAACAGACCGAACACGTAGAACAGCGCGGACCACCGGTTGATCGCGGCCGCGCCGATGAAGATGAACACCGTGCGGGCGATCAGAGCCACCACGATGCCGAACAGGAGCACCTTTTGCTGGTCCGCCCGGGGCACCTTGAAGGATGCCATGATGATCAAGAACACGAACAGATTGTCCACGGACAGTGCCTGCTCGGTCACGAAGCCCGCGTAGTACTGTGCCGCGAAGCCCGGGCCGTCCCAGAACAGGATCAGCAGGCCGAAGATCAGGGCCAGGGACACGTACAGGCTGGTCCACAGCGCCGCTTCCTTGATGCTGGGTTCGTGCGGTTTGCGCGCGTGGAAGATGAAGTCGTACGCAAGCAACCCCACGATCACCGCGATGGTGACCCCCCATTGCAGACCGGAAACCTCCACGAGCACCCCTTAGGCGAGAACGACGTATGCGACAGCCCGGGAACGGGCTGGGTAACTCGGGAAGTTTACCTGACTAACAACTCGCCGTGAGGGGTGCGATCGGCTCACGCGTGGCCGGCGTCCTTCATGCGCCGCAGTTCCTTCTTGAGGTCCGCGATCTCGTCCCGCAGCCGCCCGGCCAGCTCGAACTTCAGCTCGGCGGCGGCGTTGCGCATCTGCTCACTGAGGTCCTCGATCAGATCCACGAGGTCCTCGGCGGGTGCGGCCGCGACACCGTCGCGCAGCAGTTTGGACTCCGCGGCGGCCGCGGCCTGACCCTTGCCCGTGGCCTTGCCCTTACCGCCCTTGACGGGAGCGGTGTGATTGTTGGCGGCGGCGCGCTGGGCCAGCAGGGTGCGGGTGTCCTCGTCCTCGCGTGCCAACTGATCGGTGATGTCCGCGATCCGCTTGCGCAGCGGTTGCGGATCGATCCCGTGTTCCTCGTTGTACGCGACCTGGATCTCCCGGCGGCGGTTGGTCTCCTCGATCGCCACGTTCATGGAATTGGTGATCTTGTCCGCGTACATGTGGACCTCACCCGAGACGTTACGGGCGGCGCGACCGATCGTCTGGATCAGGGACGTGGTGGAACGCAGGAAGCCTTCCTTGTCCGCGTCCAGGATGGCCACGAGGGAGACCTCGGGCAGGTCCAGGCCCTCGCGCAACAGGTTGATGCCCACGAGGACGTCGAACGCGCCCATGCGCAGGTCCCGCAGCAGTTCCACGCGCTTGAGGGTGTCTACGTCCGAGTGCAGGTACTGGACCCGCACACCGTGTTCCATGAGGTACTCGGTGAGGTCCTCCGCCATGCGCTTGGTCAGCGTGGTCACCAGGACGCGTTCGTCGCGTTCCACGCGCAACTCGATCTGTTCCAGCAGGTCATCGATCTGGCCCTTGGTGGGTTTGACGATCACCTGGGGGTCCACGAGTCCCGTGGGGCGGATGATCTGCTCCACCACGGAGTCCACCTTGGACATCTCGTACGGCCCCGGGGTCGCGGACATGTACATGGTCTGCCCGATTCGTTCCAGGAACTCGTCCCATTTCAGGGGGCGGTTGTCCATGGCGGACGGCAACCGGAAGCCGTGTTCCACCAGCGTGCGCTTGCGGGACATGTCCCCCTCGTACATGCCACCGATCTGCGGCACGGTCACGTGGGACTCGTCGATGATGAGCAGGAAGTCGTCCGGGAAGTAATCCAGCAGACAGTGGGGAGCGGAACCGCGCGGGCGGCCGTCGATGTGCAGCGAGTAGTTCTCGATCCCGTTGCAGTAGCCCATTTGTTCCATCATCTCGAGGTCGTAGGTGGTGCGCATGCGCAACCGCTGGGCCTCCACGAGCTTGTTCTGCGACTCGAGCTCCTGCAGCCGCTCCTGCAGCTCCTTCTGGATGGACTCGATCGCCGAGGCCATGCGTTCCGCACCGGCCACGTAGTGCGAGGCGGGGAAGACGTACATCTCCTGCTCCTCGTTTACGATCTCCCCCGTGAGCGGGTGCAGCGTGTAGATCGCCTCGATCTCGTCCCCGAAGAACTCGATGCGCACCGCGAGTTCCTCGTACATGGGGATGATCTCCACGGTGTCCCCGCGCACGCGGAACGTCCCGCGGTGGAAGTCCACGTCGTTGCGCACATACTGCATGTTCACGAACTGACGCAGCAGGGTGTCCCTGTCCATCTCCTGGCCCACGGCCAGGGTGACCATTTGCTTGACGTACTCCTCCGGGGTACCCAGACCGTAGATGCAGGACACTGTGGAGACCACCACGGTGTCGCGGCGGGTCAGCAGGGCATTGGTCGCGGAGTGCCGCAACCGCTCGACCTCCTCGTTGATCGAGGAGTCCTTCTCGATGAAGGTGTCCGTCTGGGGGACGTAGGCCTCCGGCTGGTAGTAGTCGTAGTAGGAGACGAAGTACTCAACGGCGTTGTTGGGCAGCAGTTCGCGCAGCTCGTTGGCCAGCTGGGCGGCCAGGGTCTTGTTCTGCACGAGCAACAGCGTGGGCCGCTGGACGGCCTCGATGAGCCACGCGGCGGTCGCGGACTTACCCGTGCCCGTGGCGCCCATGAGTACCACGTCCTTCTCCCCGCCCTCGATCCGGCGGGACAGGTCCGCGATGGCCTTGGGCTGGTCACCGGCGGGCTGGTACTCGGACACGACCTCGAACGGGGCGACCACACGATTGATCTTCTGTGCGAGCGACATGGACCCAGCGTACGCGCCGACTCAGACACGGATCCGGGCGGCTCGCATCGCTCCGGAACTGCTCACAGGACCCGCGTGCGCCACCACTCGTCCACCTGCGCGAGCAGGTCCTCGACGGTCGTGGAATTGTCGAGGACTGCCGTGGCCACCGCCCGGCGCTGCTCGTCGGTGGCCTGGGCCGCGATCCGGCGGCGGGCGTCCTCCGGGCTCATCCCGCGGTCCTCGACCATCCGCCGCACCCGCTCGTCCTCGGGCGCCTGCACCACGAGCACCTCGTCCATCGTCCCGTACTGACCGGTCTCCACGAGCAGCGGGATGTCGTGGACCACCACTCCCCCCGGCGGCACCTCACTCACGAGCCGCGCGGTCTCGCGCCGCACGAGCGGGTGGATGATCCCGTTCAGGGCCGCGAGTTGCTCGGGGTCGTCGAACACGATGGCCGCGACCGCCGCGCGGTCCAGTGCGCCCGAGTCCGGCTGCACGATCCGCTCACCGAAGTGGGCCACCATGGCCTCGTAGCCTGGTTCCCCCGGTTCCTGTAGGGCCCGGGCGATCGCGTCCGCGTCCACGACGAGCGCCCCGAGCTCGCTCAGCCGCCGCGAGACGGTGGACTTGCCCGAGGCGATCCCGCCCGTCAGCCCGACCCGCAGGGTCTCGGTGTGGCCGGGTCTGCGCAACAGCTCAGTCATGACGGTGTCCTTCCGTGTCCTGGTCCCGGCCCAGTGCCGGGAGCACGTGGTCGCGCCAGATCTCGCGGGAGCGCTCCCGCAGACCGTGGAGGTCACCGTCGTTGACGATCACCTCGTCCGCGACCGCCCGGATCTCCTCCGGCCCGGCGGCCACGTCCACCCGGTCCCACGCGTCCTCGGCGGGCAGGCCCTTACCCGCGCGCAACCTCCGCACCCGGTCCTCCACGGGCGCGTCGACGGCCACGACGAGGTCGAACCGGTCCCCCTGGTCCGCCTCGAGGGGGTCCCGGATCACCTGCACGACCACGCTGTCGGGTCCCGCGTCCCGGGCACGACGCCGCGCCGCCTCCCGCAGCGCGGGGAGCAACAGTTCGTGGGCGCGGGCCCTGGCGGCGTCGTTGTGAGTCATCAGGTCGTCGAGCGCCTCGGCCGCAGCGGCCTTGTCCTGCGAAGAGACCCCCCGGGCGCGCAACTGCTCCCCGAAGACGCGCTCGACGTCCGCGCGCGTGTCCGTGCCCGGGCTCAGGAGCTCGCCCCACAGCGCTGAGCTGTCCACGACGACGGCGCCCAGCGCCTCGAACTCGCGGGCCACGGTGTGCTTGCCCGCCGACGGCCCACCGGTGAGTGCGAGCTGGAACACCGGCCGGCCCTCCTGCTCCCGCTGCCAGTGCCACGTGCGGGGCTGATGGGTGTCGTGATCGGGTTCGGTGCCCACCTCGTACTCGGGACGGATGACGTAGTCCTCGATCGCGGCGGTGTCCTGCTGCGCCCTGCGGTGGTACTCCTCCGCGGGCAGCACCTTCTTCCACTGCCGTGTGCGCATGGGACGCGCGGTACCGGCGTCCTGGCGTAACGCCCGCAACAGCATCCCGGCCTGCAGGACCTCCAGGACCATCACGGGAGCACCGATCACGATGATGACCTCCTGCAGGGCGTTGAGCCCGTTCTCGCCGGAGGTCGTGATGATCGCGGCACACACCGCGCCCACGGCGAGCGTCCAGAAGATCCGCTGCCGGCGCGGGCCTTCGTCCTCGTGGCCATTGGCCATTGCGTCCATCACGAGCGCGCCGGAGTCGATCGAGGTGATGAAGAAGATCGTGATGACCACGAGCGCCACGAGCGCGGTGACCGCGAACCACGGCATGGACCCGAGCAACTGGAACAGCGCGGCCTCCACGTTGCCCTGCGTGACGATGGTGTCCGTGAGACTGCCCTGCGTCTCGGGAGCGCGGTCGATGCGGATCGCGCTGTATCCGTAGATGGCCATCCACACCGCCACGAACGACGACGGGACGCCGAGCACCCCCACCACGAACTGGCGGATCGTGCGCCCGCGCGAGATCTTGGCCACGAACATCCCCACGAACGGCGCCCATGTGACGGTCCAGGCCCAGTAGAACACCGTCCAGTCACCGGACCACGTGCCGCCGCCGAACGTGTCGTTGAAGAACGCGAGCGTGGGCAACTGGTTCACGTAGCCACCCACGGACTCCACGATGCTGCGCATCGTGTCCATGGTGGCCCCGGCCATGAGCACGAACAGCAACAGGGCCACGGCCAGGACGATGTTCGCGTACGACAGTCGCTTGACGCCCTTCTCCATGCCCGCGAGCACGGACGCCAGGCCCACCGCCGTGATCAGCGCGATGATGGCCGCCTGGATCCACCCCTCCATCGGGATGCCGTAGACGTATGTGAGGCCGCTGTTGATCTGCAGCGCCCCGAGCCCCACGGACACCGCGAGCCCGAACACGGTCGCGACGATCGAGAGCACGTCGATCGCTTTTCCCCACGGGCCGTGGATCCCGTCCCCGAGCACCGGGTGGAACGCGGACGAGACGCGCGGGGGCAGTTTGCGCTTGTACGTGAAGTACCCGAACGTCAGACCGGGGACGGCGAGGATCGCCCACATGTGCACGCCGAAGTGGAAGTTGGCGATGTTCAGGGCCTCCACTGCGGCGCGGTCCGAGGCGGGTTCGGTGCCGTACATGGGTGGGTTCGCGTAGTGGTTGACGGGTTCGGCCACACCCCAGAACATCAGCACGGCGCCCACGCCCGCCGCGAAGAGCATCCCGAACCACGCGATCCCGGAGTACTCCGGGACGGAATCGTCGTCGCCGATCTTCACGCGACCGTAGCGGCTCAGTGCCAGACCGATCGCGAAGATCACGAGAGCGGTCACGCTGAAGGTGTAGAACCATCCCGTCTGGTAGCGCAACGCATGGGAGACCACGCCGAAGACCGATTGCACGGGCCCCGGGAACAGACTCATGGCGAGCGTGAAGACAACGATCAGCGCGGCCGAGACGAAGAAGATGGACGGGGTCGTGCGCAACCCCAGTCGGTCGTGAAGACGATTGAGCACAGGTCAGCTTTCCGATGGGAGGCGGTGGCACGTGGCCGCGTCGGCGCGGCAGGTCTCACTGTAGTGGCCCTCCCGTGCTCAGCGGGCGCCCCGGGACCGTCCCGGCCCCCCGCGCGACCACGAGCCCCCGGATCGGCGCGTCCCTACACTGGTGGTGTGCCCGCCGAATCCCTCTCCCACGACGCCGCGGACTCGCGCGTGTCCTACACCGTCCCGCGCCGGGGCATCGTGCACAGCGTGGAGCTCGAGATCAAGAAGTCCCGGTTCCTGGCACTACTCACCCGCGTGGACACGGAAGCGGAAGCCCGCGAGTTCATCACCCGTGTGGCCGCCGAACACCGGGACGCCCGTCACCACTGCTCGGCGTTCGTGCTCGGACCCACGCGCGCCACGACGCGCTCGTCCGACGACGGCGAACCGGCGGGTACCGCGGGCATGCCCATGCTGCAGGCGCTGACCGCGCACGCCACGACCCGGCAACGCACCGCGGACGAGGCCGGTGACCTCTCGGACGTGTGTGCCGTGGTCGTGCGGTGGTTCGGCGGGGTCAAGCTCGGGGCCGGCGGGCTCGTGCGCGCCTACTCCGGTGCCGTGGCCGCCGCGCTGGACACCGCCCCGCTCGTGCGCAGGATGCGCTGCCGCGAACTGACCCTGCTGCTCCCCTACGCCGAGGCCGGCCGCGTGGAGTCCCAGATGCGCGCTCGCG
>NZ_LZMM01000049.1:0-16360 GCF_001665945.1 Kocuria sp. ICS0012
ACCCACTTTCGTGGCTGTGGGGGGGGGGGTGTTTTTTTAAAATCACCCTTATAAAACCCCCCGCGTTAATAAAAATAAAAAAAACATGGGGCCGCGCCCCCCCCCTTTGGGGGGGGGGCCTCCCACCATTTAACACACCCATTCCAGAGCACCGGCGCGAACACCAAGCCCACCCACGAACACGAAGCCCACTCGCGAGCACCGATGCACGCACGATCACCAGCACACGCCCCCAGCCCGGGGGCTTTTTCCATGTGTCCCATGGGGAGCCTCTCTGAGTCCTTACTCCTTCCGTTCCGGGAATGGGCATTCAACGAAGGATTCCCGTTGTCGCCACATCGCATCCCGGTGACGCCTTGCGTGACGCCGCTCACCGCGGATGCAACGATGGGGCCATGAACACTTCATCGAATGACGGCCTGAGAACGCCACTGTGGACCCCCTCGGAGGACTCCATTCGTGGCTCGCGGATGTTCGACTTCGCCCGGTGGGCAGAACGCCGGCACGGGATCGAGCTCCCGGACTATCCCTCACTGCACGCGTGGTCGGTGGAGCAGATGAACGAGTTCTGGCAGGGCGTCTGGGACTACTTCGACGTCGTGGCTTCCCGGCCGGGGGAACAGGCACTGAGTACCTCCGAGAGCTCGGAGGCGCATACGGGGATGCCCGGCGCTCAGTGGTTCCCCGGTGCACGCCTCAACTACGCTGAGAACTCGCTACGGGCGGCCCGCACCCGGCCGGACGACGTCGCCATCATCGGGGAGCACGAATCACGTGCACCGGACACCTGGACCTGGGGTGAGTTGGAAGCCCGAGTGGCCTCCGTGGCGCAACAATTGCGTGATCTCGGGATCGTCCCGGGGGACCGGGTGGCCGCTGTACTTCCCAACCTTCCGGAAACTGCGATCGCCATGCTGGCCACCGCGTCCGTGGGTGCCGTGTGGTCGGTGGTGAATACCGACTTCGGGCCGTCCGGGGTCGCGGACCGCTTCGCGCAGATCGAACCGCGGGTGCTGTTCGTGGTGGACGGCTACGAGTTCGGCGGGTCGCTGCGGGATATGACCGGGAGCTACGCCGGTTTGCTCGAGGTCCTGCCCACTGTGGAGCAACTGGTCGTGGTTGACCAACAACCGCGGGACAAGGTGGGCGCCCTGCCGGAGGGGTCGCTGCGCTTTTCCGAGATCAGCGGGCGCGACGTGACGCCGCGGTATGAGCAGCTTCCTTTCGACCATCCCCTGTGGATCCTCTACTCCTCGGGAACCACGGGTAAACCGAAGGGGATTGTGCATTCCCACGGCGGGGTGGTCCTGGAGTTCCTGAAGGCCTTGGGGCTGCACGCCAGTCTCGGACCGGAGGACATCGCGTACTACGCCGTGGCCACCACGTGGATGGTCTGGAACATGCTCGTGGGCATCCTGCTCACCGGCTCCCGCATCATCACCTACGACGGTTCACCCGTGTACGGGGGACCGGAGAAGTCCCTCGAGCTGGCGGCGCGCAACGGGGCCACGTTCTTCGGGACGGGAGCGGGCGTACTGGCCATGATGCAGCGCGCCGGCGTGGTCCCCAATGTGAGCATGGACCTCTCCGCGCTGAAATCGATCCTCGTGACCGGCTCACCGCTGCCCGATGCCACGTGGGACTGGGTGTACGAATCCGTGTCCGACACGGTGCGTCTCGGATCCGATTCGGGCGGCACGGACGTCACGAGCGCGTTCATCGGCACGAACCCATATCAACCCATGTACAAGGGCGAGCTCATGGGCCCGTACCTGGGAGTGGACGCCCAGTCGTGGGACCGCGAGGGACGGCGGGTGTACGACCAGGTGGGGGAACTCGTGATCACTCGACCCATGCCGAGCATGCCCGTGTTCTTCTGGGACGATCCGGACGGCTCCCGGTATCACGCGGCCTACTTCGACATGTTCCCCGGCGTGTGGCGGCAAGGGGACTGGGTCACCCAGCTTTCGGAGGGCCCGTTCGTGGTGCACGGGCGATCCGACGCCACGATCAACCGCGGGGGGATCCGGATGGGCTCGGCCGATCTGACCCATGTGGTGGACCAGGTGGACGGCGTGGCGGCGTCCATGGTGATCGGGGCGGAGCTCGCGGACGGGGACTACTACATGCCCCTGTTCGTGGTACCGCAACCGGGCACGCGGCTCACGCAGGAGCTTGAGGAACGCATCGTGCGGGCCATCCGCGAGAAGATCTCCCCGCGGTACGTCCCGGACGAGATCATCGAGGCCCCGGCCGTTCCCCGCACCCGTACGGGCAAGCTGCTGGAGATCCCCGTCAAAAGGCTCTTCCAGGGCGCGGACCCGAGCAGCGTCAACCGCGCGACCGCGGAGGACGCCGAGGTCCTGGACTGGTACGCCGAAGCGGCCCGAAAGTACACCTCGGGAGCCTGACGGCGCAGGCCCCGTCCCCGGTGAACCGGGAGCGGGGCCTGCGGCATGGGTGGGTCGGATCAGGACACGATCTTGCCCGGGTTGAAGTTCGTTCCCGGATCCGCCGCGTGGAACAGCCCCTTCATGAGGGCCACACCCTCGGGGGAGACGTCCTGCTCCATCCACGGCTGGTGCTCCACGCCCACGCCGTGGTGGTGGGACAGGGTGGCACCCGAGTCCACGAAGGACTGCTGGATCGCGGACTTGACGATCTCGTACTCCTCGTACGGTTTCTCGTCGTCGAACACGTAGGCGAACGTGAAGTACAGGCACGCCCCCGAGTGGTACGAGTGCGACATGTGGGACATGATCCAGCCGGTCTTGCCGATCCGCTCGTAGGCGCGCTGAGCGGCGTCGTACGCGGCCTTGTGGACCGTGGTCAGGCGCGACCACGGCGCGGCGGTTTCGGAGACGTCCCCCACCGTGTTCTGCTCGAGCAGGAAGTCGCGCAGGTGCGGGGTGTCGAACTTCTTCTGGTCGTAGAGCGCGCCCGGCCCCGACCCCAGGACGACGGCGCCCTGGGCCTTGGCGATCTTCGCGACGGCCTTCTTGCGCTCAGCGACGTCCTTGGGGGTGCCCTCGAAGCACACGTACGAAATGCACATGGCGTCCGTGTCCCACCCGCGCTTGCGCATCACGGCCCACAGGGCGTCCTGACCCTTGGCGGCGAGCTTGCCCTTGACGGAGGTCGCGGCCTTCTGCGTGGCCAAGGAGAACGCGGTCTCGTGGGCGTCCGACACGCGGGCGAACGTGAGGGGGATCTCCGCCTCGGTATACTGGCGCACCGCGGTCAGGGCCTGTTGCCACGTGGGGAACATGTAGGCGATGACCTCGTGCTCCTGGGGCAACCGGTGCACCTGGACGGTGAGCTCGGTGATGATCCCGAGCCGGCCTTCAGAGCCGATGATCATCTCGCGCAGGCTGGGCCCGGTGGAGGTCGAGGGCAGGGAGCGCAGCACGACCGTGCCGGACGGGCGGACCATGCGCAGGCCGCGTACGATGTCCGCGATGTCCCCGTACTTGTCCGACTGCATGCCGGAGGAGCGGGTGGCTGCCCAGCCGCCGAGCGTAGAGTGGGCGAACGAGTCCGGGAAGTGGCCCAGGGTCCACCCGCGGGCGTTGAGCTGTTCCTCCATGTCCGGGCCCAGCACGCCGGCCTGGATGGTCGCGAGCCCGGAGGTCTCGTCGATCTCGAGCACCTTGTTCAACCGGCCCATGTCCACGGACACGATGCAGCGGGTCTCGTCCGCCTCGGCCTGGAGGCTGCGCGAGATGCTCGAGCCACCCCCGAAGGGGATCACCACGAGGTCGTGCTCCACGGCGGCGGTGAGGATCGCGGTGACCTCGTCCTCGGAGCCGGGGTAGACCACCGCGTCCGGGACGCGCGCGAAATCATTGCGCAGTGTCTGCATCAGTTCCAGGACGGACTTGCCGGCCCAGTGCACGATGCGCAGTTCGTCGTCCACGGACACGTGCTCCGCGCCGCTGATCCCGCGCAGGACGGTCAGCACGTCCTCGGACGCGGTGGACGCCGGGACCCGCGCCGTGGCGAAGTCCACGGTGTCCCGTTCGCGCGGCCGCAGGGACACCCCGATCGCGTTCTTGACGAACGGCGCGAAGGCCGGCTTGTTCTGGTAGTCGAAGAACACGCCTTCCTCGCCCCAGCCCCACCACTTCTGATGCTTCACGTGTGCCACTGAGGGACAACCTCTTTCCTGGGTCCGACTAGTCCTGGATTCTGTGCCGGTTCGCAGCGTACAGCGCACGCACCGCGGCCTCGATGCGCTCGTTGAAGCTGTAGGCGTTCTCGTTGCCCCGCGCTCGCAGGGGTGCACCCACGGCCACGACCACCGGCGGGCGGCCTCGGCGGGGCCAGCTCGTACCGCGCGGCATGGCCTCGTGCGCCCCGATCAGGGCCACGGGCACGACCGGCACCTGCATCGCCAGCGCCAATGACGCCGCTCCCACCTTGAACGGGGCCATCTTCCCGGTCTTCGAGCGGGTCCCCTCCGGGAAGATCAGCAGCGGGACACCCGCGGCCAGCAGCTTCTTGGACAGGCCCTTGTTCGCGCCCTCACCGCGACGATCCACGGGGAACGCGTTGAAGATCAGCTGCGTGAACAGTTTCTTGTGCCACGCGGTGAAGAAGTAGTCCGCGGCCACCCCGGTCGCGAGATCGCGGGAGATGTAGTGCGGCACGCCGCTCATCACGAGCGGGGCGTCCAGATGGCTCGAGTGGTTCGCGACGACCACGCACGTGCCCTTGACCCCGTAGGCCGCGGGATCCACCACGTTGGTGCGGGTGATCGTGCGGTTGACGATCCCCCGGAAGAAGACGGTCTGGGTGATCCGGCGCAGTATCCGGCGCACGGGCTGGGTGTAGTGGGTCGCCGTGAGATCCGCCGACTCCGCCGGGGGAGCGGGCGGATCGGGTTCCTGCCGACCGGTGTGGCCCTCGAGGGAGTCCAACACGCGAGGGTGGGGCTCCGGGGTCGACCGAGGCGTGGAGCCGGGGCGCTGGCGGGACGCGGCGCGCGGACGCCGGGCGGGAGTGCCGTCGTGCTGCGGGGAGGAATCCTGGGGTGCCATGGGATCAGGCCTGGAGCTCGCGGCGTCGGACGCTCGAGATCTGACGGGAGATCCACCGGACGGTGGGGCGCGGGAGGTGGCGCAGCGCGGTGACCATGACCTTGTAGCGCAGTGTGGGCACCGAGATCACCTTGCCGCGGGCCACGTCCGCGAGGGCCTCCTCCACGAGCCGGTCCGCGTCGAGCCACATAAAGTCGGGGATCGAGGAGCCGGTGATGCCCGCGCGGCTGTGGAACTCGGTGCGGACCCACCCGGGCAGCAGGGCGGTCACGTGGACCCCCGTGCCGTGCAGCTCCACGGCGAGCGACTCGGTCATGGCGGTCGCATAGGCCTTGATCGCGGAGTAGTCGCCCATGGTCACGCAGCCCGAGGTGGAGGTGACGTTGACGATCCACCCCGAGTGGCGGGCGGTCATGGCACGGGCCGCGGCCCCCGAGAGTCGCGCGACGGCCGCGCACATGACCTGGAAACCGGCCTCGTGCTGGGAGAAGTCCTGGGCGGTGTAGGGCACCTTGACCGAGAAGCCCGCGTTGTTCACGAGCATGTCCACGGGACGATCGGGGTCCTCGAGCCGCTCGGCCACGTGCAGCAGGTCCTCGGTCTCGGCCAGATCGGCGGTCAGTGTCTCCACGTGGATCCCGTGTGCGGCGCCGAGCTCCCGGGCGGTGCTCTCGAGCCGTTGCGTGTCCCTGGCCACCAGGACCAGGTTGAAGCCTCTGCGGGCGAGGGAACGTGCGAACGCGGCACCGATGCCTGACGTCCCACCGGTCACGAGAGCGGTAAGCATGCCACTAAGATACACTACGGTAGGCGTAGCGCAGCGTCCCCCGGCCCCGCGTGAGCGCCCCTCGGCGAGCCATGACGGAGTATCGAAGGAGCGTCCCGTGAGCCAGCAGTCCTACCTCGCCCGGCATCGCCAGGGTCGGCTCTACGGGCCCGTGGAACAGCCGATCGTGCTGCGCTCGGGCTTCGACGTCAAGGACTTCACGTACCGCGCGCAGGGCAGCCTCCGACCCCAGCTGGACCTCGCCGCCTTCGACCGCGCACCCCTGGACCCGGCCGTGCTCGAGGACCTGCGCTACCTGCGGGACATGGAACGCTCCACCATGGGCCAGGTGCGTTCCGTGGTGGTCAGCTACACCAACAAGGAGTCGCGGGTCGCCGCGTTCCTGACCACGTGGGCGTACGAGCGGCACTGGATCGCGGACGCCTATCAAGCCGTCCTGGACGCCCACGGACCGCACGCCGGGGCTCCCCAGCCGCCCGAGCACTCGTGGGTCGAGCGGGTCGAGACCGCCCTGGACAACCTCTCGCCCATGGTGGACTCCGTGTGGACCAACTTCTCCGGGGAGGCCGTGGTCGCGGGACAGACCGCGCGCGGCTGGTCCCAGGAAGCGAGCACCCGCGCGGTCCTGCGGATGCTCGTACGCCGCGCCGGGCACCCGGAACTGTCCTCGCTGCTGCGGCGCGTGGCCGAGGTGAAGGCCACCCACGAACGCTTCTTCGCCGAGGAGACCACCGCGCGGGTCCGTACCGACCCGCGCGCCCAGCGCTTCGCCCGCGCCTACCTGACCTTCGCATTCCACCCGCTGCGGCCCGTGGGCCTGTCCCACGCCCACGCGCGCCGGTTCCTGCGGGACCTGGCGCCCACGGTCGCGCAGCGACGCGAACTGTTCGCGCTCGCGGACGAGCCCTTGCAGGCCACGCCGGGCACCGCGGGCAGCGAACCCCTGCGCCGGGCCGTGGAACGCGAGTGGCGACTGAGTCGATACGCTCCCCACCAGACCCTTCCACCCGCGTCGCGGTCGGCGCGGGTGGCCACCGCGCCCACGGCGCACCCGTTCCCAAGCACCGGAGGATCCCGTTGACCCAGACCACCACGACTCGCGTCCTGCTCACGGGGGCCACGGGCTTCCTGGGCCAGGCCGTCCTCGAGCGCCTGCTCTCCGGCTCGGACGACATCCACGTGACGGCGGTGGTCCGACCCAAGGGCACGCAGTCCGGTGAGGCGCGCCTGAAGCAGCTGTTGCGCAAGCCGTCCTTCAAGACCTGGCGGGACGCCGTGGGCCCGGAACGCGCTCAGGAGATCTTCGACGCCCGCACGAGCGTGCTCGAGGGCGACCTCACGGGGCTGCGGGAGATCGCGGAACCCTTCGACGTGGTGGTGCACTCCGCGTCCACGGTCTCGTTCGACCCGCCCATCGACGAGGCGTTCCGCACGAACGTGGGTGGCGCCGTGGGGCTCTACGACGCGCTGCGCAGCACAGGTCAGGACCCCCACGTGATCCACGTGTCCACGTGCTACGTGGGCGGGATCGCCAAGGGGTTGCGCCCGGAGGCCTCGGTGGATCACGACGTGGACTGGCAGGTGGAGTACGACGCCGCCGTCCGCGCCGCGGACACCGCCCAGGTGGAGTCCCGCTCACCCGAGCGTCTCGAGTCCTTCATCCGGCGCGCCACGAGCACGCGCGGCAAGGAGGGGCCCAAGTCCGTGGCCCGCGCCGCCGAGGAAGCACGCCTGGAGTGGGTGCGCTCCCGGCTCGTGGACCACGGCCGCACGCGCGCGCAGTCCCTGGGGTGGACGGACATCTACACGTTCACCAAGGCCCTGGGCGAGCGCGTGGCGGAGCAGAAGTGGGCCGGGGCCGGGCACCGGTTGTCGATCGTGCGCCCGTCCATCATCGAGTCCGCCCTGCGTCACCCCTTCCCGGGGTGGATCGACGGCTACAAGGTCGCGGACCCGCTCATCATGGCGTACGCGAAGGGCGCGCTGCCCGAGTTCCCGGGCCTGCCGGACTCGGTGCTGGACGTGATCCCTGTGGACTTCGTGGTCAACGCGATCGTGGCCCTCGTGAGGGAGGGGCACCGGGAAGCCAATGGGGCACCCACGCTGCGGGACGCCCAGGATCCGGCAGCGCGGTACTACCAGGTGTGCTCGGGGGCCTCGAACCCCCTGCCGTTCCACCAGATGTATGAGAGCGTGCGCTCGTACTTCCGCGAGCGCCCGCTCGAGGACTCCCATGGCAATCCCATCGCGGTGCCCGAGTGGAAGTTCCCCGCGAACAACTCGATGGAACGCGGGCTCGCGGTCAAGGAGAAACTGGCCGCCGCGGGGAGCCGATTGAGCTCGGTGCTGCCGGCCACGGCGCGCACACGCGAGTGGACCAATTCCCTGCACCGGATGCAGACCGGGCTGGGCTCGCTGCGCACCTACGTGGACCTGTACCAGAACTACACGCGCACGGAGATGATCTTCGACGACACCCACACGCGGCAACTGGACCGCTCCCTGCCGCAGGGCACGCCCGAGGACCAGCACTTCGACGTGCGGGCCATCGACTGGCGGGACTACTGGCAGAGAGTGCACCTGCCCGCACTGACCGAGATGACCCGTGCGTACACCCGGGCCAAGGCGGCGTCGCGCAAGCGGGCCGTGCGCAGTCGGGGACTGAACGAGGGCACGGACGTCGTGGCCGTGTTCGACCTCGAGGGCACCGTGGCCTCGGGCAACATCATCACCCAGTACGCGCAACTGCGCCGCCGGGAGCTGAGCCCGCTGCAGTGGCCCGCGGAACTCACCGAACTGTTCGGCAACGCCCCCACCTACATCAAGGCGGAACGGCGCGATCGGGGCGAGTTCATCCGGGCGTTCCTGCGCCGCTACGCGGGCGTGCCCGTGGCGCGGGTCGAGGAACTGATGAACGGGTCGCTCGGCCGGGTCGTGGAGAACAGCATCCGCCCGGGAGCACTCGAACGGATTGAGGAACACCGGCGTGCGGGGCACCGCACGGTGCTCGTGACCGGGTCCCTGGACCTGCTCGTGAGCCCCATCGCTGAACTGTTCGACGACGTCGTGGCCGGGCGGATGGACCAGGTGGACGGCGTGCTGACCGGGTACCTGGCGGCCCCGCCGCTCGTGGATGAGGCCCGGGCGCAGTGGCTCAAGCGCTACGCGCAGGACCACGGCCTGGACCTGAGCCGCTCGTACGGGTACGGGGACTCCGTGGCGGACGTGAGCTGGTTGTCCCTCGTGGGCCACCCGTACGCGGTGAACCCCGACCTGCCCCTGTACCGGCGTGCCAAGAAGGCCCATTGGCCCGTGGAGGACTGGAGGAAGGTCTGAGTCATGGCGTTCAACATCGACAAGTTCGCGGAGACCTCGGCGCGGGTCAAGTGGTCGGACCTGGACATGGACGAGTTCCTGACCAACCCGCTGTCCGAGGACTCTCTGCGCTGCCTGCGCTACATGTGCGACGTCGAATACCACACCGTGTGCTACATGCGGGACATGCTCGTCACGCCGTCCCACCAGGACCAGGACGTCTCCACCTTCATGACCATGTGGAACCGCGAGGAGTACTGGCACGGTGAGGCACTCGCGGAGGTGCTCGGGATGCACGGGATCGTGGTGGACTACGACGAGATCAAGGCCAAGCGCATGAAGCTCGGCTGGTCCGAGTCGCTCAAGCCTCTCAAGCAGTCGCTGCTGTCCAACATGGTGGGCGTGGACTTCATCGCCACGCACATGGCGTGGGGTGCGGCCAACGAGTGGTCCGCCGTGGCGGCCTACCGGCGCATGGCGTCCCTCGAGAAGCACCCGGTGCTCGCGGTGCTGCTGCAGCGGATCGCCCACCAGGAGTCCCGCCACGTGGCCTTCTACGCGACCCAGGCACGACGCCGCCTGGAAGCGTCCCGCAAGGCCCAGCGCCTCACGCGCTTCGCCCTGCGCAAGTTCTGGGCCCCCGTGGGCTCCGGGGTCATGGACGACCGCGAGGTGGGCCACGTGATGCGCCACCTCTTCGGTGGCGGGGGCGGGGCCCACGAGATCGACCGGTTGGACGCAAACATCGCCAGACTGCCCGGCATGGCGGGACTGCAGATCTTCCGCAGGGCCACGGCGCCGGCCCGCGAGGCGCCCGTCCGGGACACCGTCCCCGCCTGATCATGAACGCGCACCCCGCTGGTTCGCGATCCGCGTCCGCGCCCGAACGCGCCGACGCCGCTTCCGTGGACCCCCGCACAGCCCGCACCGATCGCAAGATCGTGGCGGGGGCGTTGCGCCTGCTCCGGGAGGGCGGGCCCCGGCGGGTCACGATCGAGGCGGTGTCCGCCCGCACCGGCGTGGCCAAGACCTCGATCTACCGTCGCTACGCCAACAGCACGCAACTGTTGGAGGCCGCGCTCGAGCACACGGTCACCGCGACCGCACCGCTGGCGCCGGACGCCACGTGGGAGCAGGCGCTCACCGCGGCCGTGGACATTCTCCTGCGGGACATGGGACTCGGCGTGGCCATCACCCTGCTGCAGGAACCACATTCGGCCACTGCGCAGGTGCTGCGGGCCACCGTGGTGCGCCCACGCTTGGATGCGCTGCGCAAACTGTTGCAACGGGACAAGGACCGGGGACTGATCCGGGACACCGTGGACCTGGACATGGTCGTGGATTTCATCCTGGGGGCGGCGTACGCGCACGTGGCGCGCTACGGCTCGCTGGACGAGAACTGGACCGCGCGGGTGCACCGCGCCGTCACGGACCTGATCACCACGCGACCCGCGGCGGACTAGAACACGTCCTTCTCGTCCGGGCGTTCGGTCAGGTAGGACTGCACGTAGTCCTGGACGGCGTCCTGCGTGGGGACGTCCTTGCCGGCCTTCTCCGACATGAACCAGCGGTGCTCGAGCACCTCGTGGATCATCTGCGCCGGTTCCCGTTTGCGCCGCAACCCGGCGGGAACGGCCGCCATGATGGGCACGAAGATCTCGCGCATCCACAACTGGGCGGTGAGGTCCTCGGGCAGACCGGGGTAGAGAGCGTGCCCGAACTGGTCGATGTCCGTGAGGATGCGCCGGGCCTGGTTCTCCTGAGTGTTCAACCCCGTGAGGTGCAACAACCTGCGCGCGTGGTGGCCCGGTTCCACGACCCGCGGGCGCAGGTGGACCTGACCAGACTCGTCCGCGTCCATGGAGGCCTCCTCCACGTCGAAGCCCAGGTCGTTGAGCCGTTGCACGCGCGCCTGGACCCGCCACCGGTCACCCACGGGGAAGATCTCGGTCGCGGTCAGCTCGTCCCACAGCCCGGTGTAGGTGTCCACGAGCCGTTCCGAGACCGCGAACGGGTCCACCGAGGCCGGATCCACCCCGGCCTGGGCCAGGCGCTGCTGCATGTGCTCCCCGGCCAGCAGGTCCATGACCTCACCGGCCACGTTGGTCCTGGCGAGCTCGATGTCGTACTCGCGCTGACCCCGCGTGAGCTGCGGGTGCAGTTCGCCGGTCTCGGCGTCCACGAGGTAGGCGGCGAACTCCCCGGCGTCGCGTCGGAACAGCGTGTTGGACAGGGACACGTCCCCCCAGTAGAAACCGGACAGGTGCAGTTGCACGATCAGGGACGCGAGGGCGTCCACCAACCGGTCGATGGTCCCCGGTGAGGGGACCTGCTCGAAGATCGTGCGGTAGGGCAACGAGAAACTCAGGTGTTCCGTGACGAGCGCGGCGGGCAGCAACTCGCCGTCGGGGGAGTAGCGGTCCGTGACCACCGAGTCCGGGACCACGGAGGGCGTGGTCATGCGTTGGAGCTTGCGCAGCAGCCCGTACTCGCGCCGGGCATAGTACTGAGTGGTCTCCTTGACCGCCACGACCTTCTCCCCGACCCGCGCGAAGCGCACCACGTGGCGAGAGATCCCGCGCGGGTACGCCGCGAGCACCTGCTCGGGCCAGTCCTCGAGGGGCGTGTCCCACGGCAGTTCCAGCAGGCCCGGCTCCGGGAAGGCCGTGTTGATGGAGACACCGCGGTGAGTGGGCGGGGGGCTCGGCGCCGCGGGCTCGGAGGACGGGGAGGCGGTCATGTCAGTTCATGCTAGTCACCGCACGGGCCCGCTGCCGGGCGAATTCCGTGAGCAGCCGGGTCAGTTCGTCCGGATCCGCCACGCGCCACGGGGCCGCGGAGTCCTTGGTGCCCACCTTGATCCCCACGTCGTGGGGTCCCAGGATCGCCATGGCGTCCTCGTCGGTGTCGTCGTCACCGGCGAAGACCGTGACCTGCGGGTGCACGGCTCCGCGGATGGCCGTGAGACCGTCCCCCTTGGTCGCGCTGAGCACCGAGCACTCGATGACCTGCTGACCCGGGGTCAATCGCAGGCCGGGCATCGCGGCATAGGCCTCGGTCATCTCGTCCAGCGCTCGCTGGGCGGTGTCCGGGTCCTCCATGGGACGCGTGTGGAAGGCCACACCCGCGGGTTTGAGTTCCGCCCGCGAGCCCGGATAGCGCTGCACGAACCCGTACGTCGCATCGATCGCCCGGTCCAGCAATGCCAACTGGTCCTCGGTCAGTTCGATCTCGGTGTCCGCACCGAAGCCGGGCGCGGCGCCGAGGTCCAGCTCCGCGCCGTGCGAACCGGAGAGCACCATGCGGCGCCGCGGGTCCATTACGGTGCGCAGGAACTCGAGGGGCCGCCCCGAGATGATCGCGACCGTGGTGCGGGGTAGTCCGGCGAGCGCGTCGAGCGCGTCCCGCGCGGCGGGCAGCGGCCGGGAATCCGCGGGGTCCTCGGTGAACGGTGCCAGGGTGCCGTCGAAGTCCAGGGCCAGCAACATGGTGTCGGCCGTGGCCGCGGTGGCGAGGGCGTCCGCGAGCGAGTCAGTCACGATCCGCTCCGGGCGTCGTGTCGGCCGCGGCGCCGTCGTCGTGCGCGGAATCCCGCCCGGGCGCGGCGCCCTGCTCGAGCTCCGGGGCGTGCGCGGCGAGGTCGTCGAGGAAACGGTGGGACCAGTCGACGACGTCGTGCGTGAGCACCTGCCGGCGCATCGAGGACATGCGCTTGCGGGCCTCGGCGTCGGACATGTCCCGCGCGTGCAGCATGGCGGACTTGAGCCCGTCGATGTCGTGCGGGTTGACGAGCACCGCTTGCTTGAGCTGCTCGGCGGCGCCGGTGAACTCTGAGAGCACGAGTCGACCCGAGCGGTCCTGCCGGGCCGCGACGTACTCCTTGGCCACGAGGTTCATCCCGTCCCGCAGGGCCGTGACGAGCATGACGTCCGCGGCGAGGTACAGGGCCACCATCTCCTCGAACGGGTAGCCGTGGTGCAGGTAGCGGACGGCGGTGTGGGAAATGGTGTCGAACTGGCCGTTGATCCGCCCCACCATGCCCTCCACGAGTTCGCGCAGTTGCCGGTAGGAGTCCACGCGCTCGCGCGACGGGCTCGCGACCTGGACGAGCACCGAGTTCTCCACGGAGATCTCCCCGTCCTCGAGCAGCTCGCCGTAGGCCTTGATGCGATGCCGGATGCCCTTGGTGTAGTCCAGGCGGTCCACTCCCAGGAACACGGTGTCCGGGTTGCCCAGCTCCTCGCGGATCTCCCGCGCCCGGGCCTGGACCTGCGGGTCCGACGCGAGTTCCTTGATGGATTCCACGTCGATCGAGATGGGGTACGAGCCCGCGTTGACGGCCCACTCGGTGCTCTCGCCGTCCGCCGTGTCCTCGGAGAACCGGGCGCTGCCCTTGGTGAACTGCACCCCCAGGTACTTGCGCACGCAGCGCTGGAAGTTCTGGGCGTCCCCGGGGCGCTGGAAGCCGATCAGGTCCGCACCCGTGAGACCCTCCAGCACGGCCTTGCGCCACGGCAACTGGGAGTAGATCTCGGTGGGCGGGAACGGGATGTGGTTGAAGAACCCGATGGTCACGTCCGGGCGCAACCGACGCAGCATGCGCGGCACCAACTGCAACTGGTAGTCCTGGACCCACACGGTCGCACCCTGGGAGGCCGTCTCCGCGGCCCGGCGCGCGAAGCGCTCGTTGACGCGACGGTAGGCGTACCACCACGTGCGGTGGAACTCGGGCGGCGCGATGACATCGTGGTACAGCGGCCACAGCGTGGCGTTCGAGAAGCCCTCGTAGTAGCGCTTGACCTCGAGCTCGGACAGGCTCACCGACACGAGATGGAAGACGTCGTGGTCGAACGGCTCCAGCGTCTCGTCCGGGGCGCCGTGCCACCCCACCCACGCGCCGCCGCGCTGGGCCATCACGGGTGCCAGGGCGCTCACCAACCCGCCGGGGGAGCGGCGCCACGTGCTGTTGCCGTCCTCGTCCACGTCCCGGTCCACGGGAAGACGGTTGGACACCACCACGAAGTCGTAGCCGTCCTGCGGGACGGGCACCTTCTCAAGAGACTGGTCTGCGGACACGATCACTTCCTTCCCCGGGGCGGCTGTTCACCCCCATCCTAAGTGTGCGTACCACCGGCACCGGGGGAGAAGTCGCCGCCGGGGCGGGAGCACGACGCCACGCCGGTGCGGGGCGGCCGCGACGGGGCCCGAACGGCATCGTCCCCGGCAGCTGGGAACGGGCTGAATCGGGGCCCCGCCGGGCCCGGGTAATCTGGGGACGAAGACCGACACCCGTGTAGCACATCGGAAGGAAACCCGGGCCCCCATGGCTTCCAAAAACAACACCGCCGGTTCCTCGTCCTCGGACCAGGCCCGGGAGCGGGCACGCCAGATCGCAGACCGGCAGTCCCGCCGCTCCAACGGTAAACCCGTGGGGCTGATCGCCGCCGTCATCGCGCTACTCGTGATCATCGCGCTGATCATCGGGGTGGTCGTGTGGCAGAACAACAGGGCCAGGATCCCCGACGCCGGCCCCGTGCCCGCGAGCGCCAACCAGTACGGCGGCATCACGGTCACGAAGGACGGGATCGTGCAGAACAGCTCGGACGTCCAGGAACGGGACCTCTCCCAGGAGCCCGAGCCCGCTGCCACCGCGGACACATCCAAGACGCCCCCGGGGGTCGTGGACCAGGACCAGGCCGCGAGCAACGGCAAGCCCGTGCAGGTCGTGATCTTCCAGGACTTCGAGTGCGTGCACTGCGCCGACTTCGAGAAGCAGAACGCGGACGCGATCAAGCGGGCCGTGGACGCCGGTGACGTGCAGGTGGAGTACCGCAACCTCAACTTCCTGGACCGGGCCACCCGCGATCAGTACTCGTCCCGCGCCGCCAACGCGGCCTACGTGGTCGCCGAGCAGGTCGACAGCGACCAGTACATGGAGTTCGCCCAGGAGCTGTTCAGCCACCAGGGCACCGGCGGCCTGAGCAACCAGCAGATCGCGGACATCGCCAACAAGCACGGCGCGAACGTGACGGCGGGCCAGCTCGGTGAGAACACCTACCGCCCCATGGTCAACGTGATGTCCCGCGAGTCCATCAACAACGGTGTGGCCGGGACGCCCACCATCTTCATCGACGGCAAGCGCTACGAGGAAGGCAACTTCCAGGACGCACTGAAGAAGGCGGTCGACGAGAAGAAGTGACGCGGGCGGTGCCCCCGACGCGACGAGAGCCCCGGTCATCCCGACCGGGGCTCTCGTCGTCTGTCACGCGGGGACGACGGCGCCGTGCCCGGGTTCGGAGCCCCCTGCCGGATTCGAACCGGCGACCCTCTGTTTACAAGACAGATGCTCTGGCCATCTGAGCTAAGGAGGCACTGCTGCCCAGTGCGATCACGGGACCGCTCCATGGTACTGGACGACGCGCCAAGGGCGGGCACCCGGCGCGCGGGAACCGGTCGGGGCGGCGGGACCCGTCATGCGGTGGCGTGCTACCTACCCATGCCGGAGAAAAACTGCTTCGATGGGGTCATGGACATCAAGGGAAGAATGGCAGAAGCGTTCAACGACCAGATCACCATGGAGCTGCAGGCGACCGTGGTCTACCGCCAGTTGTCCATTGAGATGGACGTGGCGAGTCTGCCCGGTTTCTCGCAGTGGTTCCGCGCCCAGGCGGCCGAGGAGATCACGCACGCCGAGAAGTTCATCGACCACATCGTGGACCGCGGCGGTGATCCGCAGATCGGGGATATGGCCGGTCCGATCATCGCCGACAAATCCGTCCTGGGTTGCTTCGAGGCCGCGCTTGCGCACGAGCGCAAGGTATCCGAATCGATCCGCAACCTGTACCGGCTGGCGCAGGAAGAAGGCGACATCGATGCCATGCCCCTGCTGCACTGGTTCATCAGCGAGCAGATCGAGGAGGAGGCCACCGTGGAGGAGATCTGCGACCAGGTGCGCCTGGTCCACAACGACGGGCCCGGCCTGTTGCGCCTGGACTCCGAACTGGGTTCCCGGCCAGTCCGGGCCGACTGAGCGCACTTTGCCCGGTCCGGGCGACCCGGAAAACGCCCGAACAAGGAAGAACACGGAAGAACCGGCCCCCCGCCGGCGGGGGCGGTTCTTCCTGCATGGCGGGTACTACTCCTGGGTGCTCTCCACGTCCGCCTGCTCCTCGCGGCCAAAGGCCCACAAGAGCAGCTCGGACGGTTCACCGCGCACGAG